>JAYTHT010000152.1:0-1603 GCA_043732365.1 Novosphingobium sp.
GCCGGCTGTTGATAAACCTGGGGATCGGTTGTGGACAGATCTGTGGATAAAATTGCGACGGACGCGGCTGATCAAGCTGCCGGCCAAGCTGCCGGCCAAGCTGCCGGGTTGTTGATCATCTGGCACAGCCGGACCGGCGCGGCGCAAGCGATGGCCGAGGCGGCATTGGCCGGTGCACACGAAGACGGCGACGCGGACGCAGATCATGCGGCGATCACGCGGCTGGTGCGCGCCGCCGATGCGCTGCCCGCCGACATGCTGGCAGCAGCCGGCTATCTGTTTGTCTGCCCTGAAAATCTGGGGACAATGAGTGGCGAAATGAAGGAGTTCTTTGATCGCTGCTATTACCCGCTGGTGGGCCAGATCGAGGGTCGCGGGTATGCCAGTGCAATCGCGGCGGGCAATGCCGGACAGGGCGCAGAGGCGCAGATCGATCGCATTGTGACGGGCTGGCGATTGCGCCGGATCGCCCCTTCGCTGATCGTGCAACTGGGCGCCAACACAACGGCGGCGATTATTGCCCCCAAAATGGTGTTACGTAACGAATTGCAAAGGTGTGGTGAATTGGGACGATCGTTTGCAGCGGGCTTGCAACTTGGCATTTTCTGACCCTTTTGGAATGGTGTGCGCGAACCGCACTTGTGGCGAACCAATGCGGGGGTGTTGGTCATGCGAAATAGACGACGCGAAGACAAGATGACGCCAGGACGCCAAGACAGAAACAGCCCAGGCAGGCAAGAGCCCGGCCCGGCAAACCGTCCAACCGGACGCACAGCCAATATGCCTGTGGCGGCGCTGTTGTTTGATCCGGCGATGCGCCCGTTGCTGCCCGATCTGGAGGCCTTGGCGCACACCAGCCGTGTGTTTCGTGTGACGGATGCCAGTGCCGCGCAGGCCAGCACGGGGCAGGCCGAACTGTTTCGTGACGGACTGACATTCGACTGCCATGGGCTTGCGCCTGCCGCTGCGCTTCGGATCGACACGCCGCTGCAAAAGATCACGCTGCCGGCCGATTTTTCGGCGAGCGATCATGCACTGATCACGCTTTGCCCGGGCGCGCATCTCGCAGGGGCCGCGCAATTGCTGCCGGTGGTGCGCGCGCTGTCCGGGCTGGTCATGGCACTGTCTGAATTGCCTGGCACGCGCGCCATCGCCTGGCTACCCGCGCGGCTGGCGATGTCACCGCGCTGGTTTGTTGAGGCGGTCGGCATCTGGTTGAAAGGCGGGCCTTTTCCCGCGCTGGCGCTGACCGCGCTGGCCCGGTCTGAACAGGGCTATGCCAGCCGGGGCCTGGCGTATTTCGTCGGGCAGGAATTCGTCTTTACCGGCAAGGATGGAATTTTACGCGAAGCAGACGTGCGCGGGGCGGTCCGCCTGACCGATTGGCTGGTCGCGCATGGCCATGTCGATTGCGCGCAAGAGGTCGAATTGGCCGGTTTTGGTACAGTGCAACTTGAACCGCATGGCAAAAATAGCCTGCGCGCCCATACCCTTTAGCACCGATATGGTACCATGCCGGGTGATCCCGATTTCGGCAATGGTTTGTTTACGAACTGCGGCCCAGCGTGAAAACCGTAACCGCGGGGGATTACGAAATGACCAT
>JAYTHT010000153.1:0-5622 GCA_043732365.1 Novosphingobium sp.
TGGGCCTGCCCGATGGCGCATTTGTCGGCGAAATCATGCGGCGAATGGGCGGGATGTTTGGTGATCTTACGCTGGCTACACCGCGTTCATCGTATCCGCTGGATTTTCACCACACTGCCAAAGTGGCGCAGCAGCGGCTGGTACTGATCGGCGATGCCGCGCATGGCATGCATCCGATTGCCGGCCAGGGGCTGAATTTGGGCCTGCGCGATGTGGCGGCGCTGGTCGAAGTGCTGGCCGAAGGAATGCGCATGGGGATGGATCCGGGCGATGCGCAATTGTTGACGCGTTATGAGCGGTGGCGCGCGCTCGATGGGTTCATGGTGTCGGGCGCGACCGATATATTGACGCGGTTGTTCGGCATTCCCGGGCGATTGCCATCGGCCATACGCCGGCTGGGCATGGCCGGGGTGCAGCGCAGCCCGACGCTCAAGAAATTTTTCATGGACGAAGCGCGCGGGATGAGCGGCACATTGCCGGCCCTGTTGCAGGGCTGATTTATTGGCCAGAAACTGTGTGAGCTACGCTTGCCGGCGCAGGGGCCGGAGCAGGTTTGGCTGTGGCAACGGGTGCTTGGATCGGCGCAGCGGTGGGCGTGGACAGCGCCGCGCTTTCAACCTGGTCCAGTGCGCGTTCGGTCGCGATCCAGTCGCGGGCATGGGCCAGCCAGTCGATCGCGACATCCTTGCCCGGCAGGCGTTCAATTTCGGCAATGGCCAAATCGACGCGCTGACCGGCCAGTGCGGCGTGGGCACGCGCGATGCGGCTTTCGGGCGCGGGTGACGGCGTGTCGTCATGGCGAATGACGAACAGGCTGCCGATCTGGCGCGACATCCAGTCCCATGTGCGTTCATTGGCCGGGCCGCCGGCGAGACGCGGTTCCAGCAGTGTGAATTCTTCGGTCAAGCCGCCGATCGTGATCGGCTTTTGCGCGGCGGCGACAATCCGATCGACGGCGGTTGGCTGCGTTTCGCCAAACCGCGTGCGCAATGCGGTTTCAAGATAGCCGAGTGGTTGTCCGCGTTCGACCGAGCGCCGCGCGGCAAAGGCCACCATCAACGCCTCTGCCCGGGAGGCCTGGCCCGAGGCCGCCAGCGCCTGTTGATTGAGTTCGGCCAGCCGCTGTTGCAGCGCGGTCAGGCGCGCGGTCGCATCCGCCAGCGCGGCATTGGTGGCGATCATATTGCCCTGGATTAGGTTGCCCTGCGCCACGATCGCGGCTGTGGCAGCGCTCGGGGTTGCACTGGGCGGGTTTACGGGTGGTGCGCCGATGACCGGTATCGCAGACCGCAGCCATCCGGTGTGCCAGCCGTACCACGCGCCGCTGCCCAGACCCACCAGCACGAGTGCCGCCAGCATGCCCGCCGGGCCGCGACGAGTTCGCCGCAAAGGCTGGCGCGAATCGACCATCGTGGTGAAAGTCATTTCTTGCATCCGTGCGTTTTCATTTTGACCCGTTGCCCCAAGGTTACACTATCTGACACATTTGCTGCGCCAAGGGAAGCAATGCTTCATCGTCGGGCCTGGAGGCGGTGGCGACGGTCCGCCAGTTTTCGCCAGCTGCCTGGGCGATTCGTGGGGCCAGACAGGCCAGTGCGATCGTATGCCGGGGTAAATCCAGGGCTGTGCATTGCGCGGCAAAATGCCGTGCCGCCTGCGCCGAATGGAGTAGCGCCAGCACCGGTTCGCGGCGGATGAGTTCGATCGCGCTTTGCGCTAGCGGCAGCGGTTGTGCAGCATAGACCACCACATCGACCACTACGACGCCCGGCGGGGGGGTGAGCGGCATGCGTTCTTCGCCAGCCACGCGCAAATAGCGCCGAGCTTTAACGGCCGAACCGGGCAGCGCGCCGACCATGGGGGCAAGCCCGCCGCTGCCGGTTGTGGCGATGGTAAAGCCGGCGTTGTGGGCGGCGCGTGCCGTGGTGGGCCCGACTGCATGGACCGGGATGTGGCGCAAATCGGATAGCGTGGGCCCGGCATGCGCAAAGACGGCTGCGCTGCCGATCAGCAATCCGGCCCACTGGCCATCGGGCAATGTCCATTCGCGCGGGACGTACACAAACAGCGGCGCGGCATAGGTGTGCAGGCCGTGCGCGTGCGCAGCGCGGCAGGTCGCGGTGTTGCCCGGTTCAGGACGCAGCACCAGCAAAGGGCGATTGCGTACGGGTTGCATGGCGCGGGTCAGTGCCTGCCATGGAAATAATCGCGGATCTGGGCAGGCGCGCGGTCGAGCAGACCGGCGGCCAACCGCTCCGCCGCTTCAGGATTGGCGATTGGCACAGTCCCGGTGATTTCGACGCGGTGCGCGCCATCGGGGCTGAACAGTGCGGCGGCCAGATGCAGCGTGTCGCCGTCGTGGCGGGTCAGTACCGCAATCGGGCTGTAGCACGTACCGCCCAGGCCCGCCAGCAACGCGCGTTCGGCGCGGATCGCGGCATGGCTGGGCGCATGGTCGATCATCGCGAACACCGCGCGCAGATCCGTCCGCGCGGCCAGGCATTCGATCCCGATCGCGCCTTGTGCTGCAGCGGGAAGCCAGGCAGCGGGATCGAGCGCAGTGCCGATGGCGGATTGACCCAGCCGTTCAAGCCCGGCGGCGGCGAGCAGTGTGACATCGGCGTCACCGCGTTTCAGCTTGGCCAGTCGGGTGGCGACATTGCCGCGCATGCCGACAATGGTCAGATCGGGCCGGGCGTTCAGCATTTGCGCGGCGCGGCGCGGCGCGCTGGTCCCGACGCGTGCGCCGGTGGGAATGGCGACGATGGAGCCGGCGCCGACCAGCACATCGCGCACATCGGCGCGTGGGAGTACGGCGGCGATGATCAGCGTGTCGGGGCGGACGGTTTCCACATCTTTCATCGAATGAACAGCCGCGTCGATGAACCCTTCGGCCAGCCAGACATCGAGTTCCTTGGTCCACAGCGCTTTGCCACCGATATCGGCAAGCGGACGGTCCTGAATGCGATCACCGCTGGCCACAACCGGGACCAGTTCGACGGCGGTGTCAGGCCAGCCGTGGGCGGCGCACAGGCGGGCGCGGGTTTCTTCGGCCTGGGCCAGCGCGAGCGGCGATTGGCGGGTGCCCAGGCGAATCGCGCGCGCAGGTTGTGGCGCAGGTCGCGGTGTGGCGCGATGGATATCGTTTGGGCCGGTTATCGTGTCGTTGGTCATGCGCGGCTTGTCGTATAGGCGATTATGTCTAAGGGAAAGCTCCCCATGTCCTTGCTCATCTGTCCCCCTCTGGTTGATCCCCGGTCCAAGTGTCTTTGATCCTTGGAATTGAATCGTCGTGCGACGAAACGGCGGTTGCGGTGATCGATGATCGCGGCCTGACGCTGGATGCGCGTGTGGTGGCGCAGCGCATTGCATCGCAGGACGCGGCGCATCGCCCTTATGGCGGGGTCGTGCCCGAAATCGCGGCGCGCGCGCATGTCGAAATGCTGGCGCCGATGGTGGCCGCGACGCTGGCCGATGCCGGGATCACGCTCGATGCGATCGATGCGATTGCCGCAACGGCCGGGCCGGGGCTGATCGGCGGTGTCATGGTCGGGCTGGTGACGGGCAAGGCGCTGGCGATGGCGGCCAACAAGCCGCTGATTGCTGTCAACCATCTGGAAGGCCACGCGCTGTCGCCGCGCCTGGCCGATCCGACGCTGGCCTATCCCTATTTGTTGCTGTTGGTGTCGGGCGGGCATTGCCAGGTACTCGAAGTGCGCGGGCTGGGCGATTATCGCCGATTGGCCACGACGATCGACGATGCCCTGGGTGAAGCATTTGACAAGACTGCGAAAATTCTCGGCCTCGGCTATCCTGGTGGCCCGGCGGTAGAGCGGCTGGCGCGTGATGGCGATCCGCGCAGCGTGCGGTTGCCGCGTCCGCTGGTCGGCAGCGGCGAGCCGCATTTTTCGTTCGCCGGGTTGAAAAGTGCGGTGCTGCGCGCGCATCAGTCGGGGCAATATGGCGCCGCCGATCTGGCCGCATCGTTCCAGCAGGCGGCGATTGATTGCATTGTCGATCGCACGCGGATTGCGCTGGGGTCGTCGGAGCCGGTGACGGCGCTGGTGATCGCCGGCGGCGTTGCGGCCAATCAGGCGTTGCGGGCGGCGTTGCAGGGGCTGGCCGACGAAACCGGTTTGCGATTGGTCGCACCGCCGCCGGCGCTGTGTACCGACAATGCGGCGATGATCGGCTGGGCCGGGGCCGAACGGTTTGCACAAGGGCTGGTCGATCCGCTCGATATTGCGGCGCGGCCTCGCTGGCCACTCGATACCGATGCGGCGCCGGTGCGCGGCGCGGGGGTAAAGGCGTGAGCGCGACCGGTGTGGTCGGGGCGGGGGCTTGGGGCACGGCGCTGGCGCAAATGCTGGCCAGCGATGGGCGCGATGTCGTGTTGTGGGCGCGCGATTCCGGGCTGGTGCGCACGATCAACGAGACGCGGGCCAATCCGCTTTATCTGCCCGGGGTGGTGCTGCATCCGACGATCCGGGCCACGGGCGTTGCCGCCGATCTGGCCGGGCTGGATGCGATGTTGTTGGTCACACCGGCGCAGGCGATGGCTGGCGTGCTGGATATATTGCCCGATTTCGCGGGCGATCTGGTGCTGTGTGCAAAAGGGATCGAGGCGGGCAGTGGGCGGACGATGGCCGATGTGGCGCGCGCGGCGCGGCCACGGGCGACGATCGCGGTGCTGTCGGGGCCGACGTTTGCGCATGAAGTCGCCGCAGGACTGCCGACCGCCGTCACGTTGGCGTGTAGCGGGGGGGATGCGCAGTGGCAAAGGCTGGCACCAGTGTTTGCCCGGCCCGGGTTTCGTCCGTATTTTTCGCGCGATGTGGTGGGCGCGGAAATCGGCGGTGCGGTCAAGAACGTGTTGGCACTGGCCTGCGGCGTGGTTGAGGGACTGGGACTGGGGCAAAACGCGCGTGCGGCGTTGATAAGTCGGGGTTTTGCGGAAATGGTTCGCTTTGGCCTCGCTTTCGGGGCAGAGGCTGAAACATTGACGGGCTTGTCGGGACTGGGCGATCTGGTGTTGACATGCAATTCGATGGCGAGCCGCAATTTTTCGTTCGGCAGGGCATTGGGTGAAGGAGCAGCAGCGGCGGACTTGCTGACCGGTCGGCGGACTGTTTCAGAAGGCGCCTATACTGCCCCTGTTCTGGCCGATCTGGCGCGGGCACGCGGGATTGCCATGCCGATTGCCGATGCGGTCGCAGCACTGGTATCAGGCGCGGTGTCGGCGCCGGAGATGGCCCATGCGTTGTTGGCGCGGCCACTTCGATCGGAACAGGATGGGAATGGGCAAGACGGCGTGACGATAATTGGGAAGCCAGAGTTTGGCTGAGGCGATTGCCAGTGGAAGTGATGGAGTGTCGCCGCCCGGACTCGTTCCGGCGGCTGGCGCACCTGCGTCTGCGCGGCAGGCGGGTGTGTTCAATGGCGATGGCAATGGCGATATCGCCGCGCTGGCCAAAGGCGGGCGGACCAATTTCTATGGATTTCTGATCCGCCTGGTTGCGCGGGCCCCGTTCCTGTTCATTGCCAGCCGGCTGTATGGGGCCAGCGCGCTGGGGCGGTTTGCCTCTGCGCTGGTCATGGTCGAATTCGCCGGGCAGATGGCGA
>JAYTHT010000154.1:0-5598 GCA_043732365.1 Novosphingobium sp.
CGAATTCAGTTGTGGTTTGCAACTTAGTAGAAATCTTGTGTGGTCCCGCCGCGCCACGCCCGTTAAGGGTTGTGACATAGAGGTACTGACGTCTCGAAAGGAATGTCTGGTGCGTGATACGAACAAAGCGCTGACCGTCCCCGCATTGGGGGGCGAACAAAGTCTCAATAGATATATGTCGGAAATTCGCAAATTTCCGATCCTCGCCCCGCAAACCGAATACATGCTGGCCAAACGGTACCAGGAACACGGCGATTCGCAGGCCGCCGCGCAATTGGTGACAAGCCACCTGCGCCTCGTGGCCAAGATCGCAATGGGCTATCGTGGCTATGGCCTGCCGGTGTCCGAACTGATTTCCGAAGGCAATATCGGATTGATGCAGGGCGTGAAGAAATTCGACCCCGAACGTGGTTTCCGCCTCGCGACATATGCGATGTGGTGGATCAAGGCGTCGATCCAGGAATTCATCTTGCGCAGCTGGTCGCTGGTCAAAATGGGCACGACCGCCTCGCAAAAGAAGCTGTTCTTCAATCTGCGCCGCATGAAGAAAAATCTCGAAGCGTTTGAAGACACTGATCTACATCCCGACGATGTGAAAAAGATCGCCACCGACCTTGGCGTGCCAGAGGCGGATGTGGTGTCGATGAACCGGCGCATGATGATGGGTGGCGATGCCAGCCTGAACGTGTCGGTGCGCGAAGACGGCGAAGGGTCGTGGCAGGATTGGCTGGCCGATGATCGTCCGTTGCAGGACGAAACGGTCGCCGATGCCGAAGAGGCGCAGATGCGCCACGGGCTGCTGGTCGAAGCGATGGACGGGCTGAACGATCGCGAACGCCACATCCTGACCGACCGCCGCCTGATCGACGAGCCCAAGACGCTCGAAGAGTTGAGCCAGGTCTACAATGTCAGTCGCGAACGCGTGCGCCAGATCGAAGTGCGCGCGTTTGAAAAGCTGCAAAAGGCGATCCAGCATACTGCCGGTGAACGGCACCTGTTGCCCGCCCTCTGACTGCGGGTATTTTGGACGTTACGGTTGCATGACTGCGGCGAATGGTTCTTTGTGGCCCATGTTGTGAACAGGGGCGATCATGAATCGTGATTGGGACGAATTGCGCAACGAGCGCCAGCCGATCGCCGTCCGTCACCGGCGACCGGCTGGCATGGTGGGCCGCCTGAGTTCGCTCGTGGTGCAATTGCTGCTGGCATTCATCCTGTTGAGCGTCGCGCAAGTCATAATTTACAAATTCGTACCGATACCAGTGACATTTACGATGCTGGCAGACTCCAATGGCGACAAACGGGCCTGGGTGCCGATCGGGCGGATCAGCCGCGCGATGGTCGATGCCGCGATCGCAGGCGAGGATGGCAAATTCTGCAGTCACCTCGGTTTTGACCAGGACGCGATGCGCGCCGCATATCAACGCAACCAGGATGGCGGGCGGATTCGCGGCGGATCGACGATCAGCCAGCAGACCGCCAAGAACACGTTCTTGTGGCAAGGCGGGGGTTATCTTCGCAAAGCGCTGGAGGCCTGGTACACGATCCTGATCGAGGCGATCTGGGGCAAGCGCCGGATCATGGAAGTCTATCTCAATGTCGCCGAAACCGGCATCGGCACATATGGCGTCGAAGCGGCGGCGCAGCGCTATTTCAACCAGTCGGCAAAAAACCTGGGCACTCTGGAGGCCGCGCGCATCGCCGCCGCGTTTCCATTGCCCAAAGTGCGCGCGGTGATCGGCGCAACCGGCCGCGTGCGTCACCACGGCAATGTCATCGCGGCGCGCGAAGGCGCGGTGCGCGGCGATTACGATGTGTGCGTGTACAACTAAATCTTACGCGATTCAGTCTTCGTGCCGACCATCGCTGTCCCCTTGCGCCACGATCAGCCAGCGGTCGGTGCCCTGCAACCCGATCGCAGTCAGGCAGCCGGTGGCAAACGCTCCGGTGTCGATGCCGATACGGTGGGGCGAAAGTTCCGGTTTCGCAGTAATCGTGTGGCCATGCACCACCGCGAAATCGCGCGGGGTCGGATCATCGAAAAACTCGCCGCGAATCCACCGCAGATCGCCGGTGGTCTGGTCCTCCAGCGCGGTGTCGGCGCGAATCCCGGCATGGACAAACACGTAATCGCCAATGCGGATCAGGTCCTCCATGCCGAGCAGAAACTCGATGTCGCGCGCCGGGATACGCTCGCGCATCAGGTCCTGCAGTTCGCGGAGTGTCGCGGGCCCATATTCTTCGGGCGTGATCGGATAGCTGAGCAATGTTTCGCGCCCGCCATAGCGCAGGAAATGTCGCAGCGTTCCTTCATCGGTGATGGAGGCCAGGAACATCTCTTCATGGTTGCCCGCCAGGCACCGCACTGTGCGGCGGCCCGCCCACGTGCGCGCGGCGGCGATCACGCCCGCGCTGGCCGGGCCACGGTCGACCAGATCACCCAGCAGGATGACTGTCGTTTCGGCCGGATCGCGCGCGGCATCGTCGGCGTCGATCATCGCGATGATCGTCTCGAACACATCGAGGCGGCCATGGATGTCGCCGATCGCATAGACCCGCTGACCGGCCGGTACGCGTGTTGGCGGGGCCAAAACGTCCGGTTCGGGTGCCTGCGCGGACGAAAAGAGATTGCGAATGTGCTTGAGCATAGGGCTTTGGAAATGAGGCGAAAGGGTCGCGGAACAGCGACCATATCGGTTGCCTGTGTCCAGGTTGCAAGTTCCTAGCGCAAGACGGCACCAACAGGGCGCCGCTATGGTATAAATATTATGCGACAACAAAAGTCTGACGCACGATCGCCGCGTGTGTCCAGCCTTATATCGGTCGGATTTGTGCGCGCGGCCTTGCGCAAAGACACAAGGATGCAAAAAGGCGATGTGCACATGAACATTTTTTAATCATCGACCAGTTGGCTTGCCTGCGTTGGCGTGGCGCGACAAGGGCGCCCATATAACACCCTGTGGCCAGGCCAAAAGAAACGTCGCCGGCGCTGATTATTGCGGTAAAGCCGCTGGTACATGCTAGGGATTGAGGATGTCGCGCTCGACTGTAAAAATAATGTCTGTGTTCAGTACATTGACAGTTTTGGTTGCAACTCTTCCATCGAAAGCAATGGCAGATAGCAACCCGACTGCACCACCGGCCGAATGGACTGTCAGTGGCAGTGCGACAGTGGCCAGCCAGTATCGCTATCGCGGCATTTCGCAATCGGATAACCGACCGGTAATCCAGGGTGCGATCACGGTCGCGCACGCCTCTGGCTTTTACGTATCGACCTGGGGGTCGAGCGCGTCTGCTGGTGATAGCCCGATCGATATTGGCGGGGCCGAGCTGGATATCTATGGCGGATTTAGCCACACGCTGGGGCATACCGGGATCGTTTTTGACGGCGGGCTCTACGGCTATATTTTTGCCGGTGTGCCCAAGGGCAATTTTTACGAGATCTACGGCTCGTTGTCGCAAACGCTCGGCCCGGTTACCGGCAAGATCGGCAGCGCCTTTGCACCAGCGCAAAAGCTGTTTGATTACAACCTGACATCGCCTGCGCAAAAGAACCTGTACGTTTATGCCGAAGTGACGGGCGCCATTCCGCACACCCCGATCACGCTGCATTCGCATCTGGCGCATGCTGGCGGCGGGCTCGATTATGCCCGCCCATATGTCGATTATGCCATTGGTACGACTGCGAAATGGAAAAGCCTGGCGCTCGATCTGTCGCTCGTCGGCGCAACGATCAGCCACGACGATCTGGCAAGATCCGGCCTGACGGCAAATAGCTCCGGCGGTGTTGATCCGCTGAAACTCGATGCCTTTTACCGGCAGGGAAAGCCCGTCGGGGTCATTTCCCTGACCGCTTCATTCTGACATAACGCAACAGGACCTTTTGAAAGGATGTGCCATGACCAGGTTTCTCCACACTATGATCCGGGTCACCGACCCTGACGCGACAATTGCATTTTTCAGCCTGATCGGGCTGAATGAAGTGCGCCGTTATGACAGCGAAGCGGGTCGTTTTACGCTGATTTTCCTTGCCGCGCCGGGGCAGGCTGGCGTGGCCGAAGTGGAATTGACTCACAATTGGCCAGCTGCCGACGACAGCGCCGAAACTTATGGCATAGGCCGCAATTTCGGCCATCTCGCATATCAGGTCGACAATGTTTATGAAACGTGTGCGCGGTTGCAGGCGGCGGGCCACATGATCCACCGCCCGCCGCGCGATGGCCATATGGCATTCGTGAAATCGCCAGACGGAATCTCGGTGGAATTGTTGCAGGACGGGCGGCTAGAACCGGCGGAGCCGTGGGTCAGTATGCCCAACACCGGCGTGTGGTGATCTGCGTCGCTTGACAGCGGACTATCCGGAAAATATAGTCATCACTATCGAATTCCGCTTTTCGGGAGAGTGAGGGGGCATTGAGCGCTGTGCTGTCAAACCCTGTGCCGGCAAACCCTGTGATGACGCCCGAACCCGATTCCATGCGCGCCCCGCCAGTGCAGGATCGCGCGCACCGCACGCGTGAACGGTTGCTCGATGTGGCGGGCGAATTGCTGGGCGAGGTCGGCATCGAGCGGATCTCTACCAATCTGGTCGCCGCGCGCGCGGGTGTAACCCCACCTGCGCTGTATCGCCATTTCGGCAATAAATATGACTTGCTCGGCGCGTTGTGCGAACGGTTAATGCGGCGTCAGGACGATGTCCTGATCGCCTGGCTCGATCGCTGGCGCGGTGCGGGGGCGGCCGCCCTGTCGGCAAATCTGGGCGAACTGTTCCGCCTGACTGCGGCGGTGACCGATGCCGAACCGGGCGGGGTGTGGATCGAACGTGCAATGCGCGCGGTGCCGCAATTGGCGCCGATCCGCGTGGCATCGCATCGGTATGTCACCGATGCGATCACAGCGGTCTATGCCGACCTGACCCCGCACATCGAACGCGCGGTGCTGTGGCGCCGGGTGCGCCTGGCAGTTGAGCTGGGCTATGCCGTCGACGAGATGTTGCACGAAGAAGATCGCATCGCACGCGACGATCTGTTCGCCGATGCCGCGCGCGCAATCGAGGCGATTTTTGCGCCAGGACATGATGATGCCTGATTTTCGGGCGATCCTGATCATCGCCGCGCTGACGGGCTGCCACCAAGCGCCCTCGTTACAGCCGCTGACCCCGGCGCAATCTGCCGCGCGTCGTCCGGCCGATGTGCATCTCGCGGCGCTTTACGATGGATCTTGCCGCGCGTGTCATACCAACCGCGATAGCGGCGCGCCGCTGTCGGGCGACCACACGCAATGGGATGCGCGCTGGGCAAAAGGCAGCGGCGTACTGCTGCAAAGCGCGATCGGCGGATACAACACCATGCCGGCGGGCGGACAATGCGCGACGTGCACGGCTGACGATTTTCAAAAGTTGATCCGTTTCATGGCTGATCAACCGCTCTAGTCTTTTGTTTAACCGCGATGTGGCTGCGCTGGCCTCCGGCTCCGAACTGCCGGATGCTACCACCCAGCTGGAAATCGCCCTGGGGAGGAAGCAGGGATGGGTACGACCCGAAGATCGCTGATAATCGGCGGCGGAGCATTGGCAGTTGGGGTGGGTGCGGTTGGCGC
>JAYTHT010000155.1:0-1593 GCA_043732365.1 Novosphingobium sp.
GACCCATCGACGCGGCTGGCATGCAGCCCATGCGCCAGCGCGACCGCAACCGGCGCGCACGAATCCCATTCATACTGGCCGCCGGTGTGCAGATAGATATCGGCCTGCCCCAGGATGATCGCCATCGCCTTTGCCCCGGCGCTGCCCATCGGGATCAGTTCGGCGCCCAGTGCCTGCGCCACCGCCACCGCCTCGCGCGCAGGACGGGTGCGGCTGACCACCATGCGCAACCGGTCGGGTGCGGGCGGCACAACCACCGGCATATCGCTGCGCAGTACCAGATTGGCGCCGGGCAAGGCCACCGCGCCCACTGTCGCCACGCCATCGACCGCCAGCCCGACATGGACCGCCCAATCGGCGCGGCGTTCGCCATATTCGCGCGTGCCATCGACCGGATCGACAATCCACACGCGGGCCTGATCCAGCCGTCCAAAGCTGTCTTTTTCTTCCTCGGACAACAGCCCGTCATCGGGCCGGATTTCGCGCAGCGCGTGGCACAGGAACTGGTTTGAGGTCGCATCGCCGGCATCGCCCAGTGCCTTTGCGCCAAGCACGTTGCTGTCGCGCACCGTCATCAGCAAGGCTCCCGCCACTTTGGCGAGGTGTGCGGCCAGCGCGGCATCAGTCAGGGCAGGAATCATGGTTGGCGTGTCCATCAGATTGTCGGCATCCAGGGGCCCAGCAGGTGGTTGACGATCCGCTCGGCGGCATCCTCGGCCTTTTCGCGGGTGGTATCGACGCGGATTTCGGCGCTGACGGGCGCTTCATAGGGACTGTCGATGCCCGTAAAGTTCTTCAATGTGCCCGCCCGCGCTTTCTTGTACAGGCCTTTGACATCGCGGCGTTCGGCCTCTTCCAGCGGGGTGTCGATGAACACCTCGACGAATTCTCCCGTTGCGATCATGCCGCGCACCATGTCGCGTTCGGCGCGGAACGGGCTGATGAACGCGGTGATCACGATCAGCCCGGCATCGGTCATCAGGCGCGCGACTTCGCCGACCCGGCGGATATTTTCGATGCGGTCGGCTTCGGTAAAGCCCAGGTCCTTGTTCAACCCGTGGCGCACGTTGTCGCCATCGAGCAGGAATGTATGCCTGCCCAGCGCGTGCAGTTTCTTTTCGACCAGATTGGCGATCGTCGATTTGCCGGATCCCGACAATCCGGTGAACCACACCACGCGCGCGTCCTGCCCCTGCAGCGTGGCGCGGGCTTCGCGGGTCACATCCATCGCCTGCCAATGCACGTTTTGCGCGCGGCGCAGGCTGAAGTGCAGCATGCCGGCGGCGACCGTCGCATTGGTGATCTTGTCGATCAGGATGAACCCGCCCAGCGTGCGGTTATCGACATAAGGTTCAAACACGATCGGTTTGTCGGCGGTGATTTCAACCACGCCAATAGCGTTGAGATCGAGCGTCTTGGCCGCCAGATGCTCCATCGTGTTGACGTTCACGACATATTTCGGCGACTGCACCGTGGCCGACACGGTCTGCGTCGCCAGTTTCAGCCAATAGGCACGGCCAGGGATCAGCGCCTCATCATTCAGCCAGACCAGCGTCGATTCAAACTGATCGGCGACTTGCGGCGGCGCATCGG
>JAYTHT010000156.1:0-5579 GCA_043732365.1 Novosphingobium sp.
TACCCACTTTTATGCACCACGCTCTAAATGAATGGTTTTGGGTCAATTAACCAGACTGCCTGACCGGTGGTTAAGGTCGGCCTGTCAAAAAATACTGACTTCCGAACGCAAATGCCCTGATCTTTGGGCCAGACCATTATTTGCGGAAGCCAATCGGGGTAGGCGATGAGCAGTACCACCTGGAACGACAGTCGGTTTGGGCCGGGCAGTTACGAACACTGCTCGCAAGAGGATCGCAGCACGCCGCGCATGTGCGTGCATATTGGCGCGTCGGTCCGCCCATCGGGAGTGCGCGGATTCCAGACCATTGTCCGCGATCTGTCTTTGGGCGGGTTTACCGCGGTGTCGGCGGCGCGATTGGAAGCGCACAATTTCTGCTGGCTGGCGATACCCGGGTTTCCCGCGATCCAGGGCGAAATTGTGTGGTGGGAGGCCGGCTTGTTTGGTGTCGCCTTTGCCACGCTGCTCGATCAATCCACGTTCAACGCGATCATCACCTATCAGCGCAGCGGATCGTCCACCGACGATCTGGTCGTTTAGTGTCTGAGTGCGAAACGCGATCTTTCGCGCGTTTCGCACTCGGACCATCAGGTCTGTTTCATGACGGCATGGGCAGCAAGCGCCCTTGCCCGGGCTTCGACGTGGCCCACAATCTGCGCGGGATAGGCCTTTGGCCGCACGCGCGGATCGTGGATGTCATCATCGGACACATGCGCCAATTCGGGCACCCAGCGCCGGATATAACCCGCCGCATCGAATTTGGGCGACTGGGTCAAGGGTGCCATGATCCGCACGAACATGTTAGAATCAAACCCGGTCCCTGCCGTCCACTGCCAGTTGACCGCATTTGCACCATGGTCCGCGTCGACCAGCGTATCCCAGAACCAGCGTTCACCCTGGCGCCAGTCGATCAACAGATGTTTGACCAGGAAACTGGCCGCGATCATCCGCACGCGATTGTGCATCCATCCGGTCGCCCACAATTGCCGCATTCCGGCATCGACTATCGGATATCCGGTCTGGCCCGTCTGCCATGCCGCCAGACCTGCGGGATCATCGCGCCATGGCAGGCGGTCATACGCCTCTCGCGCATTTCGCACGGCATAGTCGGGCATCTGTACGGTCACATTGGCGGCATAATCGCGCCAGCCCAGTTCGCCCAGAAACACATCGACCGACCCACCGGCATCTGCGACCGCATGCCAGACGCTGGCGACCGACACTTCGCCAAAATGCAGATGCGGCGACAAATGCGATGTGCCATCGACCGACGGCAGATTGCGCGTTTCGCCATAGCGACCCGCGTGATCGATGAACGCCGACAGCCTTTCCGCTGCGCCGGCTTCGCCAGGCACCCAGGTTTCGCGAAAGCCGCCGGCCCAATCCGGCCTGGTGGGCAAAAGATCCCATGAGTCCAGCGCATCGCTCGCCGGCCAGAGCGATGGCGCCGCCAACCGGTCCGGCGCTGCAACCGGCGTATGCGGCGGCATATGATGGACCAGCGCACGCCAGAACGGGGTGTATATCCGATAAGGGGACCCTGCCCCGGTCAGCAGCGATCCGGGCGGAACCAGATATTGGCCGGCATGCAGCACCAGATCATAGCTTTTGGCGACGGTGCGTTCGGCATTGCGCCACCATGGTTCGGCATGCGCCATCGCATGAATACGCCGCGCCCCGGTTTCGCGCGCCACCGCGCCGAGCGCTTCATGGGCCCGGCCCCGGCGCAAGATCAGACGTGAGCCGATCTTGCGCAAATCCGCATCCAGGTTCGCCAGGCTATGGTGCAACCACCACCGCGACGCCCCACCCATCGCACGATGGCGCGGGGTGTCATCGTCGAGCACATAGACCGGGATCACGAGCCCCTCGGCCGCAGCAGCAGCAAACGCCGGTTGATCGGCAAGCCGCAAGTCCTGGCGCAGCCAGACGATAACAGAAAAAGTCATGCTGCCCTTGTGACTAGCACCCCCTCGGACGCGACCTGCCCTTTGGGGCAGATATGCCACCCCCGGTTTATCAGCCCGGTACTGTCCACGTCTGACCTTTGGCGAGCAACTTTGCGAGATCGGCGCTCTTGCCCGCACGCGCTTTCTGGTCCTGGCCGAGCAGCGCGCCTTCATAAGTCGGGCGCGGATCGTCATAGATCACACCCAGCGCCATCGGGAACGGCCCAAACGGCATTTCGATCAGCATATGCGCCACCGCGCGATTGGTCACATTGTGGACGATCACGCCCGCACCCTGCCAATCGCCATCTGTCACATCGACCACTTTCAAAGTCAGTGTCGCGGTATCGAGCGCGATGCCTTTGGTGCCTTTGCCAAACAGCAGCGGTTCGCCATTGCGCGCCCAGACCTGGTTGGCATCGGCAACCGGCTTGGCGATGAAATCGTCAAAGCGGTCCTTGTTATATACGATGCAATTCTGGAAAATCTCGACAAACGCCGCACCCTGGTGGGCATGCGCCGCCTTGATCACCGAGGTCAGGTCTTTCGACACGTCGTACGAACGCGCGATAAACCGTCCGCCTGCACCCAGCGCAAACGCGCAAGGGCTCGCCGGACGATCGACCGAGCCCAGCGGCGAGGTTGGTGAAAACGTGCCTTCGCGGCTGGTCGGCGAAAACTGGCCTTTGGTCAGGCCATAAATCTCGTTGTTGAACAACAGGATCTGCGTATTCACATTGCGCCGCAGAATATGCATCAGGTGGTTGCCGCCGATCGACAGCCCGTCACCGTCCCCGGTGATCAGCCAGACATCGAGTTCCGGATTGGCCAGCTTGATCCCCGTCGCAAACGCCGGCGCGCGCCCGTGGATCGTGTGAAAGCCATAGCTTTCGATATAATACGGAAACCGGCTCGAACAGCCGATGCCCGATACGAACACGGTTTTCGAAGGATCGGCGCCCAGATCGGGCAATGTACGCTGCACCGCCTTGAGAATGGCGTAGTCGCCGCAACCGGGGCACCAGCGCACTTCCTGGTCGGTTTCCCAGTCCTTTTGGGTCGTTTTGATCGGGGTCAGGTCGTTCATGGCAATAGTCCCTTCAGGCCCCGAGGCTCAGTTCGTTCAGCATGGCATCGATCGCCGCTTCAATTTCGGCAATCGTAAACGGCTGGCCGCTGGTCTTGTTGAGCGGGCGTGCGTCGATCAGGTACTGGTCGCGCAGCACAGTCTTGAACTGGCCGGTGTTCATTTCGGGGACCAGCACCCGGTCATAGCCGCGCAACAGATCGCCCAGGTTTTTAGGCAAAGGCCAGATATAACGCACATGCACGTGGCTGACATCCAGCCCACGCCGACGCGCCCGGCGCACTGCCTGGTGGATCGGGCCAAATGTGCTGCCCCATCCGACCAGCACCAATTTGCCGCTGGTTTCGCCCAGAGCAACGTCTTGTGGCGGAATGCTGTTGGCGATGCCGTCGATCTTTGCCTTGCGCAGATCGGTCATCGTCTGGTGGCTGGCGGGCGAATAATCGATCGCGCCGGTCGTCGGATTTTTCTCGATCCCGCCGATGCGATGCATCAGGCCGGGCGTGCCGGCCTTGATCCACGGCCGCGCGCCGCGCTCATTGCGCGCAAACGGCAGGACCGTACCATCAGGGCCATTGGGTTCTTCCATGAATGTCGCCGGGAATGGCAGGTATGTTGCCGGATCGGGCACTTTCCACGGCTCGGCGGCATTGGCGATATAGCCATCGGTCAACAGGATCACCGGGGTCATGTATTGCGTGGCAACGCGGCAGGCCTCAATCGCGCAATCGAATGCATCGCTTGGGCTGCGCGCGGCGATCACCGGGATCGGCGTATCGCCATTACGGCCATAGACGGCCTGATACAGGTCGGATTGTTCGGTCTTGGTCGGCAGCCCGGTGGATGGCCCGCCGCGTTGCGAATTGACAATCACCAGCGGCAATTCGATCATCACCGCCAGACCCATCGCCTCGGTCTTTAGCGCGATACCCGGACCCGACGATGACGTCACGCCCAGATGCCCGGCATAAGACGCGCCAATCGCCGACGCGATCGCGGCAATCTCGTCCTCGGCCTGGAACGTAGTGACGCCGAATTCCTTCAGCTTTACCAGATTGTGCAGGATCGATGAAGCCGGTGTGATCGGATATCCCGCAAAGAACATCGGCAATTCGGCAAGTTGCGCGCCCGCAACCAGGCCATAGCTGATCGATTCGGCGCCGGTTACGGTACGATACAATCCCGGCTCGCTTGCCGCAGCGGCGATATGCACCTGACGCAGCGGCCCGGACAGTTCGGCGGTTTCGCCATAAGCGTGGCCGGCATTCAGCGCGGCGACATTGGCATCGGCCAGCGTCGAATTCTTGGCGAATTTCGTGCGCAACCAATCGATCAGCGGCCCACGCTCACGGTCGAACATCCATAACGCCAGACCCAGCGTCCACATGTTCTTGCACCGCAGCGCTTCCTTGTTGCCCAGGCCAAACGGCTTTACCGCTTCAAGCGTCAGCGCGGAAATGTCAAAGCCCATCAATTGCCATTTATGCAGGCTGCCATCTTCGAGCGGATTGGCCGCATACTTGGCCTTTTCCAGATTGCGTTTGTTGAATTCTCCGCTGTCGGCAATGATCAACCCGCCGGGTTTCAGCGCATCGAGATTCACTTTGAGCGCAGCCGGGTTCATCGCGATGAGCACATCGGGCTGATCACCGGCAGTTTCGATATCGGTCGACCCAAAATTTATCTGAAACGCCGAAACACCGAACAGCGTACCCTGCGGCGCGCGGATTTCCGCCGGAAAATCCGGGAATGTGGCCAGGTCGTTGCCTGCCAGCGCGGTCGACAGGGTAAACTGGCCACCGGTCAACTGCATGCCGTCGCCGCTGTCTCCGGCAAACCGGACCACGACCGCGTCGGGCGTTGCCGGGCTGCTTTTGCCAGCGGTCAAAGCGTCGGGCCCGTCGAATAGTGCTGTAGCCATCATATTCCTCGCTTGGCGGACCGGTCAGCGGGCCGATCGCCCCTTTTTCGTCAAATTGCGTATTGCCACCGGCGCCTAACCCCGGGCCGGGTCAAGCGCAAAAAAGAAATTCTGCGCAACGTCAAACCAGTAGGATCATTCGGCCAGAGATATGCTTGATAATGGTCGAGGCATCTAGTCAAGTTGCAAAAGCGGACTTACCGTCCCCATTCACCTTTTTGAGAGAGGATTTCAAACATCATGGCTGAGGTTGAAACACAATCCCGCCCGACCGGTACCACTGGTGGCGCATATGTGCGGCCCGACGTGCAGGCCTTTGTCAATTTATTGAACAGCGCGGGTGCTCCGCCGATGAGCTCGCTGACCCCGGAGCTGGCGCGCCAGACGTATTTGATGATGGGCAGCGTCGCCGAAGCTGCGCCATTGGTGTTGCCGGTAATCCGCGATCTGACCGCGCCCGGGCCCGCTGGGGCGATTCGGTTGCGCCTATATGATTCGCGCGAAACGCGTGAAGCTGGCCCGGTGGTCCTGTTTTTCCACGGCGGTGGCTTTGTCATTGGCGATCTTGATACGCACCACGCGTTCTGCACCGAAATTGCCGCCGCGCTCGATCTGCCGGTGA
>JAYTHT010000157.1:0-1590 GCA_043732365.1 Novosphingobium sp.
CATCGTCGCTCAACGCCTCGGCCATTGGACTCAATACGACCAGGCCGGTGCCGGCCACCCGCGCCATGGTGGCGGCAGTTTGCCCATAATGCGGATGCAACCCGCCCGACAGCAACGCGCGACCCCGTCTGGTAATGCGGGTCGCCATCGCGATTGCTTCCCAGCATGCGGTGGAACCGTCATACATCGAGGCATTGGCGATTTCGCAGCCAAACAGCCGCGCCACTTGCGTCTGGAACTCGAACAGCACTTGCAAGGTGCCTTGCGCGATTTCGGGCTGATACGGCGTATAGGCGGTCATGAATTCGCCGCGCTGGATCAGATGGTCGACGCTGGCCGGCACATGGTGACGATAGGCCCCGGCGCCACAGAAAAATGGCGCAGTTTCGGCGGTCAGCGCACGCGCCGACAGCGCCGCCATATGGCGTTCGACCGCGCGTTCGCTGGCATGGCGTGGCAGGCCGGCTATCGGGCTGGGCAGCAGTGCATCAGGCGCGACATCGGCAAACAAGTCATCGACCGACCCCACCCCGATCACGGCCAGCATGACGGACCGATCCGCCTCGGTCAGCGGCAACGTACGCATTACAGCCCCGCCAGCAATGTGGCGTAAGCCGCCGCATTCATCAGGCCGGCAAGTTGCGCCGGATCGGACAATTCCATTTCCCATAGCCAGCCATCGATCTCGGCTGACGAATTGATCAGGTCGGGCGCGTCGCCGAGCGCGGCATTGATTGCGGTCACGTTGCCGCCCACCGGCGCAAAAATGTCGCTTGCGGCTTTTACCGAATCCACGACGGCCGCGCTCTTGCCCCGGGCCAGCACCGTGCCCAATGCCGGGAGATCGACATACGTAATGTCGCCCAGCTGGCCTTGCGCATAGTCGGTGATCCCGACCCGCCCCGCATTGTCGTCAACATCGATCCATTCATGATCAAGCGTGAAATAGCGGGGCATCAGGCAATTCCTTTGCGGTGATAACGGTGGGGAACGAAGGGTAACGGCACGACGCGCGCGCCAATGGCGCGGCCACGCACGTCGATGGTAAGCTCTGTACCCGTTACGGCATGGGCGGCATCGATCAGCGCCATCGCCACGGGATGGTCCAGACTGGGGGCAAAGCCACCCGATGTGACCAGTCCAATCGGGGTCTCGCCAGCCATGACTACGGCGCCCTCGCGCGCCGCCATACGACCCGTTACGGACAGGCCAACGCGGCGCCGCGCCGGGCCATCGGTCAGTGCAGCCAAAATCCGCGCGTGGCCGGGAAAACCGCCGGTGGCACGGCGGCGGCGCGCGATGGCAAAGCCAAACCCCGCCTCGATCGGATCGATGTCTGGTGTCAGATCATGGCCGTAAAGCGGCAATCCGGCCTCAAGCCGCAGCGAATCACGTGCGCCCAGCCCGATCGGCCGGACCGCCGGATGCGCGGCCAGCGCGTCGGCAAAGGCGGCGATGGCATGGATCGGTACCGCAATTTCAAAGCCGTCTTCGCCGGAATAGCCAGACCGGCTGATATGCAGGTCCGCGCCGTTCCAGCGATACGGGCCGGCTTGCATGAACCACAAGCCATCGGCGCGCACGATTCCG
>JAYTHT010000158.1:0-1588 GCA_043732365.1 Novosphingobium sp.
TCGGCTTCGACCTGGACGGCGATGCGGTTCATGATTGTCACCGCTTCCTCGGGCCAGGCGCCCGATGCGGTTTCCGCCGACAGCATGACCGCATCGGCGCCGTCATAGACCGCGTTGGCGACGTCAGACACTTCGGCGCGGGTCGGTGTCGGTGCCTCGATCATCGATTCGAGCATTTGCGTGGCAACAACCACCGGCTTGCCCTGCTGGCGCGACATCGTCACGATGCGTTTCTGCAACGGCGGCACTTCTTCGGGATTGAGTTCGACGCCCAGATCGCCGCGCGCGACCATGATCCCGTCGGACAGTTCGATGATTTCATCCAACCGGCCGATCGCCGCCGGCTTTTCGATTTTCGCCATCAGCGCGGCGCGTCCGTTGATCAGCTTGCGCGCTTCGGCAAGGTCTTCGGGGCGTTGCACAAACGACAGCGCGATCCAGTCGGCCTGTTGTTCCAGCGCAAAGGCCAGATCGCGGCGGTCCTTGTCAGTCAGCGCGGGCACCGGCACCACCGCGTCGGGCACATTGACGCCCTTGCGGTTGGAAATTACCCCGCCCACTTCGGCCGTGCACAAGATCGCATCGGGGTCGGCGCGGATCACGCGCAGCCGCAATTTGCCATCGTCGATCAACAACCGCTGACCCTTTTTCAGAATCCCGAACAGTTCGGGATGCGGCAGGCAGACGCGCGTCTCATCGCCCGGCTCGGGATTGCGATCGAGCGTGAAATGCCCAGAATGGCGGATGACCGCGCGATCACCCTTGAAGACGCCAACCCGCAGTTTTGGCCCCTGGAGGTCGGCCAGAATGGTGATCGGATGATTGACTTTGATTTCCAGCGCGCGGATCGCGGCGATTGTTTCGGCGTGCGTCGCATGGTCGCCATGGCTCATGTTGACACGAAACGCATCGACGCCGGCGCGATAGAGCTTTTCGAGCATTTCGGGCGACCGGCTGGTCGGACCGACCGTTGCCAGGATCTTGACCTTGCGGGCGCGCGGGCCCTCGTTCGCCGGATCCGTGTTTGCCACAGTCATCAACCTTATCTTGCGAGGATTATCCCGTGCGGTACCACGACTGGTCACGAGACTGCGACGGGGCTATGGCCCAAGGCGGATTAAAACCCAAGACCCAATCCCCTCAGGATCATTCCCATGGATACGAATTCGCAAGCTGCACCCGCCCCGATTTCCGGACCCGATCCGCTTGACGCACTGCCCGATGCGGTCGCTGCAAAGGCGTTCCGCCATTTGGTCCGCCATTTGCGTCAGCGCCACGATGCCCAGAACATCGATTTGATGGGACTGGCCGGTTTTTGCCGCAATTGCCTGGCCGACTGGATCATCGATGCCGGCGCCCCACTGGACAAGACCGCCGGGCGCGAAGTGATCCACGGCCTGCCCGCCGCCGAATGGAAAGCGCGGTTCCAAACCGACGCCACGCCCGAACAACTGGCACGCATGGCGGACAGCATGAAACTGAACCAGCCACACGCTTGATCATTCAGGAACTGGCGCGCCGGTGTATTGCGCGTCCAAGTCGGGCACGCGCGGGGGATCGCCTTTGTCCGGTGGATCGAACGCGTGGG
>JAYTHT010000159.1:0-1586 GCA_043732365.1 Novosphingobium sp.
ACTTTCATCTTGCACGGCGGCGGGTCAAAGATCATTGCGCTGACCTCGCTGTCATGGCTGCTGCCGGTGGAACTGACACCGGACGGTCTGGAACGCGTCGCGATCCACTATGACAAGGCCATCGCGCCGCAATTCAGTTTTCAATGTTATGGGGTGGAGGACGCGCGGATCAGCAAAGTGGGCGACCGGTTTCTGATGACGACTTGTTCGGTCAGTCCCGAACGCCAGTCCACGACGCTGTACAGTTCGGCCAATGGGCTCGACTGGACCTTTGAAGACATCGTGCTCGATCATCAGAACAAGGACATGCTGATTTTCGAGGGTCTGATCGGCGGGGCCTTTTGGGCGCAAACACGGCCGCTTGGCGATCTGTATTTTGCGTATCCGCCGGGCAGCGACTGGCGGGCGGGGCCGTCGATCAATCTGGCGACATCACCCGACGCTTTGTATTGGAAACCCCAGCGTACCCCTGGCCTGCGCCCGCATTCAGCGACCGTTGCCACCGCGCGCATGGGCGCAGGCGCTCCGCCGATTCTGACCGACGGTGGCTGGCTGACGCTGTGGCATGGCGTTGAACCAAAAGAGCTTATCGGGATTTACCGGACATATTGGTCGCTGCTCGATCCGGACAATCCCGCAATTGTGTTGCGGACGGAAGTCGCACCGCTGTTGGAAGCAAACCCCGAATTGACGCGCCCGATCGAACACCAGCTGTATCTGCGCGATGTCGTGTTCACGACCGGAATTGCGGATGGCGACACTTTTGGTGCAACGGGCCATTACATTGTTGCATCGGGTGAAGCCGATCTTGCCTGCCGGATCACGCATATTCCAAAGCACCATTTCGCGCCGGTCGGATAGCGCGAGGAGCCCGGCGCTTAAATCAATTACGCCTGAATTTCTGACATTCATTCACAGGTCCGGCAAAACCTGTTCGGCGCGCCCCCAGCCAAGCAGGCCGTTTGACGCAGCCCGCTTCACCAGTTCGTCCGCATCGCCCAGGTGCCACCGCGACGCCGCTTCCAATGTTCGCAGTTCTTCCCAGGTCACCGGCACGGCGACCGGCGCAAACTCCCGCGCACGCACGCTATATGGCATTACCGCAGTGGCGCCGCGCTGATTGCGCAAGTAATCGATGAAAATCCGTCCCGTCCGCTTCGCCTTGGCAAATGCAGCGGTGAAACGGTCGGGCTGCGCCAGGGCCAGCGCCAGCGCGAAACGTTGCGCGAAATCCTTGACTGCTGGCCAGTCCGCTTGCCGGGTCAGCGGCGCAATGACGTGCACGCCTTTGCCGCCGGTCACCATCGGGAACGTGACCAGGCCGATCTGGCCCAACAGGTCTTGCACGTGAAAGGCCGCCGCGATGACTTCGTTGAATGACAGGCCCTCATCGGGGTCGAGATCGAACACCAGGCGGTCGGCCTTTTCAACATCTTCAATACGCGCGCCCCAGCCGTGGAACTCGATCGTGCCCATTTGCACGCAAGCGACCAGTCCTTGCGGTTCATCGACGAACAGATAGGGTTCGTTGTGGCCATCCTTGTCGGCGATATCGACATGGTGGACATGATCGCCAAAACTGCCGG
>JAYTHT010000160.1:0-5548 GCA_043732365.1 Novosphingobium sp.
TGGCCGGTTGACCGATGCGCGCGGGTTTGTCATCCGCCCGCGTCATGGCCATCATTCACGACCCGACCACGCTCAACCGACTTTATGGCCGCGCCAAGGGGAAACCCTTGCGCGTTTACCAACAGGGATTGGTCGATGATCTGCTCCCCCGGCTGCTCGTGCCCGCCGAAGGAGAGGTTACGGCGCAGCGCCTGTTCGGCCGTCATTGCCCGCTGCATTTCGAAATCGGCTTTGGCGGCGGTGAACATCTGGCCTATCGCGCCGATATGCTGCCCGATCACGGCTTCATCGGCGCCGAACCATTCCTGAACGGTGTCGCCCAGGCGCTTTCGCATATCGATGGGGAAAGTGGATACAGCCCGCTGGCCAACATCCGTATCCAGCATGGCAATGCGCTCGATGTCTTGCGCCGGATTCCGGATGGCGCCCTGTCGTTTGTCTATCTGCTGCATCCCGATCCCTGGCCAAAGACGCGCCATATCAAACGGCGCATGATGAACGATGGCCCGCTCGCGCTGATCGCGGCAAAACTCAAACCGGGCGGCGAATTCCGTTTTGGCACCGACCATCCGATTTATTTGCGCCATGCGCTGATGGTCATGCGCCGCCACACCGATCAGTTCGCATGGGAAATCAGTACCCCCGGTGATTTCCAGCAGCGCCCCGGCGGCTGGGCCGAAACCCGCTACGAAGCCAAAGCCCGTGCGCAGGGTCATGAGGTCTGGTATTTCCGATACCGCAGGACATAAACAACGGTGGGTTCCTGCGGTTAACCATTTAACTCGGCGCTAACCATCGTGCGTTAGACTTGGCGCAGGCGGCGGATTGACGCGGCCTGGGAGCATCGCCGGTCATGTCGAATCCGCAAAATGCGCAGCTGATACTTGCCGAACTGCGTGAATTCGCCGGTTTTTCGCCCTGCGAACAGCGCTATATTCGCCGCAGCCTCGACATCGGTCTGGGGCGGAGCGATGCGTTTCGCGTGTGGGCGCGCAATGCGGATGAAACCGCATCGATTCGCACCCAATACGTCGTGTACCAGGACTTGAAACTGCTGCGCCCCGCATTGGCCGCCGCCGAAGCACCGGGCCGCGCCGAAAGCCTGGGCGCGATCGAAACGATCATGGGCCCGATGTTGCGCCTGTCGACATTCGATCTGGCGCAGGAACGCCTGAGCGGATTTTGCGCCTATCGCTTTTTGTACGAACGCCTGCTCGGCGCCGGGGTCCGTCCATGGTTGCCCGCAGCGTTCTGCGGCGCGGCGGCCTTGCCCCAGATCCGCCCCGAACGGCGCAAACGCCTGCTCCAGTCGATCAGCGAAGCGGCGGCGACAGCGCCCGGCTGGTCTCGCCGCGAACCCACGTTTTTCCCGGAATTCGTCGAGTTGGAAGCTGCCTGAGCCGGCTTAGCCTTTATACAACCCGTTCACCCGCGCGCCATAGCGTTCGCGGATCTTGTGGCGGCGGATTTTCATCGATGGGGTCAGTTCTTCGTTGACGATCGTAAACGGTTCGTCGGCAAAGGCGAACTGGCGCACTTTTTCGGTAACCGCCAGATCGGCATTGACCCGGTCGAGCGCCGCGCGGATCGCGACGCGAAACGCGGGCAAGTCCTGCAACGCGGCGATATTGAAATGTTCATCTGCCGCGCGAGCCCAGTCGAGCGCCCATTCCGCATCGGGCACGATCAGGCCGACGACATAAGGCCGCTTGTCTCCGCTGACCATGGCCTGGGCGATTTCGGGTTGCAGCGTCAGCATGCCTTCGATTTTCTGGGGCGAAATATTGTCGCCTTTGTCGTTGACGATCATGTCCTTTTTGCGGTCGGTGATGACGATCCGCCCGGCCGCATCGATATGGCCGATGTCGCCGGTGTGCAGCCAGCCATTGCGGATCGTGCGCAAGGTTTCGACTTCATTGCGCCAATAGCCGTGCATGACGAGTTCGCCGTGAACGAGGACTTCGCCATCTTCGGCGATTTTCACGGACACTTCGCGCATCGGCGGGCCGACCGTATCCATGCGCACCCCGGCGCGCGGGCGGTTGACCGAAATCACCGGCCCGGCCTCGGTCTGGCCATACCCCTGCAGCAGTGTCAGGCCCATCGCCTCAAAGAAAATTCCGACATCGGGGTTGAGCGGCGCGCCGCCCGAAACCAGTGCTTTCATCCGCCCGCCAAAACGATTGCGGATCTTTGGGCGCAGCGTGCGTTCCAGCACGATCTCCACCAATCGGTCGGTCAGGCGGCTTTTTCCGGCAGCGCGGCGCGTGGCAATGGCCAGTGCCTGATGCATCATCGCTGTCGGCAGGCGGCCCTGTTTTTCAACTTGTTTCATGATCCGCGTGCGCAACACTTCGAACAGGCGCGGCACCACGACCATGATCGTGGGGTGCACTTCCTCCATGTTGGCGGCCAGTTTTTCCAGGCTTTCGGCGTAATGGATCGCGCCGCCCATGCCGATCGGCAAGAATTGGCCGGCGCTGTGTTCATAGGCGTGGCTGAGCGGCAGGAACGACAGGAACACTTCGTCTTTCCAGCCGAAATCCTCTGCCAAAATGCGCGCCGCGCCATCGACATTGCGCAAAATCGCGCCGTGATGCTGGCGCACGCCGCGCGGCGCACCGCCGGTGCCGCTGGTGTAGATAATGCAGGCCAGCGCATCGCGGCCGATCGCGTTGATGCGCGCCTCGGTCTCGGCGCGTGCCTGCGCGATATTACCCGTCGTGAGGTCGGACCAGTCGTGAAACGTCAACATGCCCGATTGCATCTGGCGCATGGGCTCGATGCCGATCACATGTTCCACATTCGGCGCGCGCATCGCAGCGGCGAGCAGCGGCGGCGCCAGTTTGGCGGTCGACACGATGATCGCGCGCGCGCCCGAATTTTCCAAAATGTGGTGGTGGTCACGTTCGGTGTTGGTGGTGTAGGTCGGCACGGTCACCAGCCCGGCGGCCATGATCGCCAGATCGGCGATGCACCATTCGGGGCGGTTTTCCGACACGAGCGCAACGCGGTCGCCATCGTTCAACCCGATCCGGCGCAGCGATTGCGCTAACACGCAGACTTGGTCGGCCGCCGTGGTCCAGTCGATCGGATGCCATGCCCCACTGTGCTTGGCGACCAGCATCGGCAGCGCCGCGCGCGTGCGCGCCCGATCCAGGAACATCGCCACCAGATTGGGAAAACGGTCAAAATCGGTAAGTTGCACGGCCTTGCCCGCTCCTCTGCGCCGGGCCTTGCGGCCTCTGGATACGGTCTAGGCGGCGGCGGACACTACGGCAAGGCGAGTCAGGGCAAGCCGAGTCAGGGCTCGGCAAGTCAGGGCGATACGCTGGCGCCCTCGCTGCGCGGGTCTGCCGCACCGACCCAGCCGTCAGCCGTGCGTTCGATCGCATTGGCTTTCAGCCGCATCGGCACTGCGATGACTTTGGCATGGCCCAGCGCGGTCAATGCGGGGACCATGGCGCCCACCGGCGTGCCCGCTTCGACTGCAATCCCATCGGGGAACGGCATGACCACGCCCAGCGAAATCGCCATGCGCGCATCCAGGCCCCAGTCGAGCGTGCCGATCAACAGGCGGATGACCTGGACCGGGATCGTGGCGCCGCCCGCTGCGCCCCCGGCCAGCACGATATGGCCGGCGGCGTCATAGACGACCACCGGGCTTATCGAACTGCGCGGGCGTTTGCCCGGTTCGACGCGGTTAACGGTCGGTTTGCCGTCTTGGTCGGGCACGATGTTGAAATCGGTCAGTTCGTTGTTGAGCAAATAGCCACTGACCATGAGGCCTGACCCGAATGCACTTTCGACGGTCGAGGTAAAGCTGGCGACATCGCCCTTTGCGTCGACGGCCACGAAATGCGTGGTGCCATGTTCGTCAATGGGCGTACCCAGTGCATAATTGCTCTTGGCGCCCATCGGTGCGCCATATGGCGCCTCCGCCATCGTGGCGTGCTGGCTGATCAGGGCCGATCGTGCGGCGATATAGCCCGGATCGAGCAGGCCCTTGACCGGCACCGGCACAAACCCGGGATCGTCGACAAACCGATCGCGGTCGGCAAAGGCCAGCCGTTCGGCCTCGGCAATCAGGTGCCAGGCGACCGGCGATGTCGGGCCCAGCGCTTTCATGTTGAATCGCGCAAGCATGCCCAGCGTTTGCAACACGATGATCCCGCCAGCCGACGGCGGGCCCATGCCGCAGATCCGCCATTCGCGGTACGGGGCGCAAACTGGCGGCGCCGTGCGCGCGTGATACGCGGTCACGTCGGCCGCGGTCATTGGCGCCGGGTTGATCGGGCTGGTCGATACTCGTTTTGCAATCGCGGCGGCATTGGCCCCGGCATAGAACGCGCGCGGCCCTTCGTGCGCAACACGTTCCAGCATGTGCATCAGCGCCGGGTTCTTGACGACGGTGCCGACGGGCAGGGGTTTGCCCTGTGCATCGAACCACAAGGCGCGGCCTTGGGGGTCGAGCCCGGCAATGCCTCTGGCCAGCGCCAGCGTGGCATTCAGCCGTGGGGTTATCGCAAATCCGTCGCGCGTCAGACGGATCGCTGGCCCAAACAACTGCGCCCAGGGCAAATGGCCATGTTGCGCATGCGCCAGCGCCGCCAGCGCCAGATTGCCCGGCACCCCGACACTGCGTCCACCGGGGATGGCGGCGCCTTTGTCGAGCGGTTTGCCATCGCGGTAAAACCACTTGGGATCGGCCGCCTTTGGCGCCGATTCACGCCCGTCATAGCTTTCGACATGGCCATTGGCACTGCCGGTGACAAGGAACCCGCCACCGCCGAGGCCGGTGCTTTGCGGTTCGACCACGCTCAGCACGAGCATTGTCGCGATCACCGCGTCGGTGGCGCTGCCGCCCGCGCGCAACATTTCCGCCCCGGCCGCTGCCGCGCGCGGATCGGCGGCGGATACCACCCCGATTTGCGGTGTTGGCGGTGCCTTTGCATATGTCGGCGCGATCGCGCCCGGCGCCAGAACCAGCGCCAGAACCAGCGCCGCAATCAGGGGGAGGCGAGCGAAGTGTTTGCGGATGGTGCCTGGTTGCATGCCCAGCACGCTATTCGCTGCCGACGGCTTCCGCAATGCTTCCCATGCCCTCGGCGCGGGTTCGTTGTGCCAGGCCTTTGACGATGCGCCGCACCAGGCCCGGTCCTTCATAGACCAATGCGCTGTAAATCTGCACCAGGCTGGCGCCCGCGCGAATCCGCGCCCAGGCGTCGTCTGTCGTCGCGATCCCGCCCACCCCGATCAACGGGATCATCCCGCCACTGGCCTTGCGAAAATCGCGCAGGCGTTGCAGCGCCAGATCGCGCAGCGGTTCGCCCGACAGGCCACCGCTTTCCCCGGCATGCACGGAATGCAACGGTGGTCGGCTGATGGTTGTGTTCGATATGATCAGTGCATCGATCCGGCGGTCGATCGCGATGCGGCAGATCGCGTCAATGTCCGACGTTTCCAGATCGGGTGCCAGTTTCAAAAAGATCGGTGTTGGCACACTGCCGCGCGCCGCAATGACCGCATCGAGCAGCGCCCCCAGTGC
>JAYTHT010000161.1:0-1564 GCA_043732365.1 Novosphingobium sp.
CATGCGCGATATCACCGCCTGCTGCATCCGATCGACCAGTTCCTCGGCCAGATCATCGGCAGATCCGCTGGCGCGATCGGCAAAGCTGACATCCCACCACTGCACCGGCGGAGTCGGCGGCGCCCCGTGACGCAGCAGCTGATAATGACCCGCCGGCAGTTTCCCGACATCTTTGAGAATTGAGCGCGTGTCGGGCACATAGCCCCAGGTCATGAAATCCTCGATCGCCAGGGGATCGATCGCCCGGTTTAGACCCGGATGGGCAAGCAACTGCTTCAGCTCCGACCCAAAAATCAGGCTGCCATCTTCCAGCGTCGCAGTGAACAGCGGTTTGACCCCCAGCCGGTCACGCGCCAGCAACAGTGTCTTTTGTCGCAAGTCGTAAAGCGCAAAGGCAAACATTCCATGCAGCCGCGACAGGCAATTGACGCCCCACCGCTGCCATGCGGCAATGATCACTTCGCTGTCACCGTCGGTGCGGAATTGGGCGCCTTGCGCTTGCAATTCGCGGCGCAGTTCGCGGAAATTGTAGATCTCGCCGTTGAATACCAGCATGACCGTGTCGTCGCTCGACGGCATGGGTTGTGGAGATCCCGCCAGGTCGATAATCGAAAGGCGCAAATGGCCAAGGCCGATGCCGGGCGCGGTCCACGTGCCACGTCCATCGGGCCCGCGATGTGGCGCAGCGGCCAACATGCGATCGACCAGCGCCATATCGATCGGCCGCGTGCCGCGTGTGTCAAAGATTCCGGCTATGCCGCACATTGCATCATTTCCCGGTGGCCATGCTGTCGATCCAATGGTCGATTGGCCCTGTGGCGGCGATAAATGCGATGATCGCGGCGGCGGGGTCGCGGTTCAACCGATCCGATGCGGACAGGATCACCACCGCGGTCGCCTGACGCCGCAACAGCAGATGATCAACCATGCCATGCAGCCGCAGCGCCAGATTGCTGCCGGTCAGCAACGCGCCGCTGCGATACCATGTCGTGCATAACCGGCGTTCCGGCCCTAGGACGCCAGGGGCCTGAATCACATCGCTTTTTGCCAGACCTACATTGTACCCCGGGCTGACCCACGCCCATTGCGACCCCAGTGGCAACGCGCCCTGGCCAAACCCGCCCGCCTCATGCCCGGTGCCCTGATTGGCATAAAGCGCGAATGACATATCGACCGTTTCGCCAGCGGGCCCACTAAAACGCATCAGAAAATGCCGATCAGATCCGCCATGCAATGGGGTCCACGCCGCGCCGTCGTTGGTCGCCACGGGTTGCCAGCCCCTGATCTGCGGCAAATGCACGCCTTGGGGCAGCTGTGCCACCAAACCGTTTGCCGACGCGCCCCAGCCCAAAAACACCAAGGCAATTGCCAGCATCAGCGGCATCACGATTTGCGGCGAAAGGGTCGCGGTGCGCATCCGGCGCACCAGCGGTGATGCCACAATCCCGGCGGGATCGATCATCGCGGAATCGACCGATCGGTCAAAAAACCGCCAGCCGACCGCCATGCACAGCGCCATGACCACGGCAAAAAACACCCAGCCATAAAAGACATGATCAAAACT
>JAYTHT010000162.1:0-1562 GCA_043732365.1 Novosphingobium sp.
CAGCGTGCCCGCCACCGTCCGCTGACCCGCATCGGTATCGACCGTCACGCGCACCAGCGTGCGGTACAGCCCTTCGCGGTCATGGCGCACTTCGCGTACGTCCAGCCCGCGCTCCTTGGCCAGAAACGGCGCGTTGACCATGTTCACGGTCTGCGAATACTGCTTCATCAGCCCGGCCAATACCGCCGCAGTGATCGGCTTCTGGTTCAACTGCGCCGCCGCGCCTTCGACTTCGATCGCGATCTTCCTGACTTCATCGCCAACCAATTGCCCGACCAACGCGCCCAGCTTGTCGGCCAGCGCCATGTACGGCTTCAACTTGGGCGCTTCCTCGGCCGACAGCGACGGCATATTCAACGCATTGGTGACACCGCCGGTGACCAGGTATTCGGCCATCTGTTCTGCCACTTGCAGCGCGACATTGACTTGCGCTTCGGTGGTCGACGCCCCCAAATGCGGCGTACAGATGAAATTCGCCGTGCCAAACAGCGGGCTGTCCTTGGCCGGCTCGGTTTCAAACACATCAAGCGCCGCGCCCGCAACATGCCCGCTATCGAGCAAGTCCTTCAACGCCGCCTCATCGATCAGCCCGCCACGCGCACAATTGACAATGCGCACGCCCGGCCGCGTCTTGGCCAGGTTTTCACGGCTGAGAATATTGCGTGTCTCGCTGGTCAGCGGCGTGTGCAGCGTGATGAAATCGGCCTTGGCCAGCAGGGTATCCAGATCGGCCTTTTCCACCCCGATTTCGATCGCACGCTCGGGCGTCAGGAACGGATCATACGCGACGACTTTCATCCGCAACCCCAGCGCACGGCTGGCCACGATCGATCCGATATTGCCCGCACCGATCAGGCCCAGCGTCTTGCCGGTGACTTCCACGCCCATAAAGCGGTTCTTTTCCCACTTGCCCGCCTGCGTCGAAAGATCCGCCTCGGGCAATTGGCGCGCCAATGCAAAAATCAGCGCGATTGCGTGTTCGGCGGTGGTGATCGAATTGCCGAATGGCGTGTTCATCACGACCACACCTTTGGCCGATGCATAAGGAATATCGACGTTATCAACCCCGATACCTGCGCGCCCGATCACTTTCAGATTGGTCGCCGCGTCCAGAATGGCCTTGGTCACTTTGGTCGAAGACCGGATCGCCAGCCCATCATATTGGCCAATGATCGCAATCAATCCATCTGGTGTCTGGCCGGTAATAACGTCAACATCACACCCCATATCAAGAAAGATGCGCTCGGCATTGGGATCCATCTTGTCGGAAATCAGCACTTTAGGCTTGGTCATGGCAAAACCTCAAAATCAGGAAAAATCCTCCCCGATCCAGGGAGGGGGACCGCGCAAAGCATGGTGGAGGGGCCTAGCCCCAGGCGCCCGGCGATGAAATCCGGCACCCGGCCACAAAACCCCGTCCACCGCGCACCGCACGGGGCAGGCAAAGTGTCAGGCGGTCAACTGGCTCCAGGCCCAGTCAAGCCACGGACCCAGCGCGACAATATCGGCTGTATCAACCGTCGCCCCGCACCATATCCGCAAACCCGGCGGCGCATCGCGAT
>JAYTHT010000163.1:0-1556 GCA_043732365.1 Novosphingobium sp.
ACCGCAGCGTACGCCGCGTTGACGCTGGCCACATTTGCCAACAACGCCACCGGTACCGCGACTATCACCGGCGCCGGCACCCTGACCGCAAGCGGCAATGTGTTAAACAGCGGTGCGCTGAACTTTGGCTCGGGTTCGACCGAAACCATCGGCGGCATGTTGACCAACACCGGCAGCGGGGTGATCTCGTCCCAAGGCGCGTTGACGGTCGCGGGCCTGTTCACCAACGACACCGGTGCCACAGCCACGCTTGGCAGCATGGGTTCAGACACCTTTGGCAACCTGATCAATGCCGGCACAATCACCGCCAACGCAAATCTGGCGGTGATGGGGAATGCTACCAACAGCGGCACGCTGACGCTGAACGGCGCTGGCAACACTTTTGGCAGCCTGACCAACCTGACCACCGGCACGATCAACGCCACCGGATACATCATCTCTGCCGGCGCGGTATCGAACAGCGGTGCGATCACCGTTGCTAGGCTGCGGGGCTCCTCATTGACCAATACCGCTGGTGCGACATTGACCGACAGTGGAGCGGCACTGTTCTCCGGCGCGGTATCGAATGGCGGCGCGATCACCACGGTCGGCATCACGGGTACCACGTTGGCCAATGTGGCTGGTGCCACGTTGACCAACAGCGGCGTGGCGATATTCTCGGATGCCGTAGTGAACGCCGGGACACTCGCCACGGTCGGCGTGTCTGGCGCAACGCTGACCAACAGCGGTACGCTTACCAGCACCGATCTGGTCAGCATTGCCGGCGCTTATATCCAGAACGCGGGATCGCTGTCTGTTACCAGGAACCTGTTCACCGGCTCGCTATCGGGCACCGGTGGCGCAATCAATCTTGGCGGCGCCAGCGCCTTTGTAATCGACCAGACTGCGGCTGGCACATTCGCGGGATCGATCGGCGGTCTGGGCATGGTGGAAAAACTGGGTCTGGCCACGCTGACCCTGTCGGGGCCGGCAGACAGCATCGCCACGACAACCCTGAACGTGATGGACGGGCAATTGATCGTTACACAGGCCAATGCGCTGGATCGATCGCTGGCAGTCGGGGTGGCCGCTGGAGCGACTGTAACACTGCAAGCCAACCAGGTGTTCGGACAACTGAACGGGTCGGGCGCGGTGAATTTCGGCAGTAACAACCTGACGCTGACCGATGGCGGCGACTATGCTGGCGCAGCGCTGGGCAGCGGCACGTTCACATTGAACGGCGGCACGTTCCAGGCCGGTGGATCGATCACCGCAGGCGCGCTGGCGATTGCCGGTGGTACCTTCGATCTGGCGGGCACCGCAACCGCGGCGACGACCACGATAAACGGTGGCGCAACGCTGCAACTGGGCAATGGCATTGCCAGCGGCACACCGGGCGCGCGGGGCGGAACACTCAATTCCCCGATCGTGACCATTGATGGCGGTGCGACCTTGTCGGGCAATGGCACGATTGCCGGCAATGTGACGGTGGGCGGCAGCAGCACCGGTACTTTTGCCCCGGGAACCAGGGTTGCCCTTGATATCCCGGCGCCGATGCCAGCAGCCGGGGCCAGATT
>JAYTHT010000164.1:0-1555 GCA_043732365.1 Novosphingobium sp.
CGGCTGGCGACCGATTGGTTGACTCAACATATCCTGTTTTGGGGTGGCCTGCGCGGTGCACTGGCGCTGGCGCTGGCGCTGGGTGCGCCACTGGTGTTGCCCGAACACGATGCGCTGATCAGCGTGGCCTTTGCCGTCGTGGCCTTTTCGATTTTTGTGCAAGGGCTGACCGTTCCGCGGTTACTGCAACGCAGCGTTGATGCTGCGTGAACCGCGCTCTCAAGGGCGTTGCCAGCTAGGGTGGACGGTGCAAAGGATCATTTTACCATGCCGGGGCTTCCTTTCATGCCACCCTGAAGCGCGCTGCGTTGAACCTGGCGCAGGTCGCGCGTTCCAGGCCTTAGTCGTCGCATCGTTTTTGCAAAAACCGGTGCCTACTTTTTCGCACGATGCTCTAGATTGAAAGCCTGCCGCAACGCTGATCCGCGCTGGATATGATATCGCATTTTCCTCGTCGCAGGATGTGCCGATGCTCGCCAATTTGAACGTGCATGCGTCGCGGAACAAGGATTTGCGCACCGCGCACCGCATATTCACGACGCCCGATGTGCCGCTGTATGACTTCGTCGACAGCTTCGGCAATATCTGCACGCGGTTCACAATGCCGGCAGGCGGGATCACGCTGTCGTGCGGGTTTCTGATCGAGGATAGCTTTGAACCCGATGTCGTGGCGCCCGATGCGCAGCAGAGCGCGCTGAAGGATATTCCCGACGAAGTCCTGATGTACCTGTTGGCCAGCCGGTACTGCGAAACCGACCGCCTGACGTTTGAAGCGTGGAACTTGTTCGGTCATATGCAGCCGGGCTGGACGATGGTTCAATCGATCGTGACATTTGTCCACAACCATATCCGGTTTGACTATCAAATGGCGCGTCCGACCAAGACGGCCCATGATGTGTATTTCGAACAGACGGGAGTCTGCCGCGATTTTGCGCATCTTGCGCTGACGCTATGCCGCTGCATGAATATCCCCGCGCGCTATTGCACCGGGTATATCGGCGATATGGACTTGCCCGCAGTGGTCGGCGACATGGATTTTTCGGCCTGGTTCGAAGTGTGGCTCGATGGGCGCTGGTACACATTCGACGCCCGGCACAATTTCCCGCGCCGGGGCCGCATCCTGATGGCACGCGGACGCGATGCCGCCGATGCCGCGCTGCTGACCACATTTGGCCCGGTCACCCTGACCCGCTTTGAAATCTATACCGACGAAGACCGGCTGGGGACGAATGTTGGCCAAGGATAAGCTGGCGATTTGATGCCGGGGTTTGACAGGCCGGTGGTATCAGGTCGAGACCGTGACACTGATGCCCCGGCTGGTTTGCATACCGCCGGGTTTTCATGTGGTCGGGATTGAAAACCGTCGGGCACGATCAGGCTCGCCACAATCGGGATAGTGATACCATGGCCAAATCGCAAAAAAAGAGCACCCGCGAAATTCGCAAACCCAAAGCCTCCAAAGGCAAACCCAGCGTCGGTCTCGCACCGCAGGAATCCTCGCCCGTGCTCGCCGCCACGCGCAAACAACGCGACAAGATGTAATTCGGGCGTTTGG
>JAYTHT010000165.1:0-16141 GCA_043732365.1 Novosphingobium sp.
CCTTGCGCAGCGGCCTCCAGGATCAGCTGGCCGGAATCGAAATGATCGACTGCCGCCGGCTCCAGGTTTTCGAGGTGAAGCGTGCGCTTCCACGCTTCAAAGCTCATCGGCAGGTCGTTGTGGATCAGGAATGTCTGCTTTGACAGCGTGGCCAGGTCGGGCCGTTCACCCAATTGCGCCACCAGTTCGCGGCTGGCGATCGCATAAACGCGGTTGTGGTCGAGCCGCACCGCGTGGAGCGACGCATCTGGCCCTTCGGACAGGATGATCGCGGCATCGATCGTATCGCCCAATTTGGTTTCGGCAGAATGGCCGCTGTCGATATCGATGTGCAATTGCGGATGCAGCTTGCGCAATTCGCCAAGGCGCGGAAACAACCTTTGGCTGCCGAACAGCGGCAGCACGCCCAGCCGCAACCGCATGATTTTGCCGGTGTCGATCAGGCGGTCGATGCGGTCGGCCATTTCATCGATCAGCGGCGCGACCGCATCGTACAAGGTCTGACCCTCTTCGGTCAGTTTCAACGCCTGGTGTTTGCGTTCGAACAGCGGTTTGCTGATGAACTCTTCCAACGCGCCAAGGCGACGTGACAGCGCCGACGGGCTGAGCGCAAGTTCGGCCGCCGCAGTCTTTGCCGACCCGGCGCGCACCACGCGGATAAACGCTTCGAGTGATCGCAGTGGTGGTAGCCGCCGAATCACTGTCGGACCTGTCTGTCAGGACTACAAGTGTTGAACATCACGCTCTAATCCCCACCAACGCCCGGAACCGCGGGCGCATGCAACCGTAACCGGGTCAACCGGCGGTCATCCCCGTCGGTCACTTCGATCCGCCAGCCGCTGTTGTGGTCGATGATCCGGCCGACCGGCGGTACTTCGCCAGCCAGCACCACGGCCAATCCGCCGAGCGTATCCACATCCTCATCCACGATGGCAAGCCGGGGGTCCACCCTTTTACCGACATCTTCGAGTTTGGCGCGGGCGTCGGCTTCCCACGTCCGGGCGTCGATCTGGTGAATCAGGTCAACCGGCGCGTCGTCGTGTTCGTCCTCGATCTCGCCGATGATTTCCTCGACCAGGTCCTCGATCGTGATGATCCCGTCGGTGCCCGAATATTCGTCGATGACAATCGCCAGATGCATCCGGCTCGACCGCATATCGCCCAGCACGTCGAGCGCGCCGCGTGCCTGGGGCACAAACAGCGGTTGCCGCATCAGGCTGGACCAGTCGGCGAGGGCGGGTGCACCGGCCAGCGCCATCTGCGCGACGATTGGAAACACGTCCTTGATGTGGACCATCCCGATCACTTCATCGAGCGATTCGCGATAGATTGGCAGGCGGCTGTGGCCATGGTCGGCGAACGCGGCGACCAGTTCGGCAAAGCTGGCGCCCGCCGGCACCGCGACGATTTCGCCACGCGGAATGGCGACATCATCGGCGTCGTGTTCGCTGAAATGCAGCAGATTGCGCATCATCTGACGTTCCAGCGGCAACAGATCGCCGCTGTCCTCGCCCGCATCGCGGGCCTCGCCCTCATGATCTTCGATCGCTTCCTCGATCTGCGCGCGCAGCGACTGATCGTGGTCCGACCCGCGGGCCATGGATTTGACCTTGCGCCACAGCGCGCTGGTCCAAAGTGGGCTAGTACTGTCGCTTTCGCCCGCGCGGCTTTCGCCGCCGGACCCGTTGCCCTCGGACACTATGTCAATCTCCGTCGTTTGCAGGAAGTTGGTACCGGGCCGGTACCGACTTCGAAATTCGCCCTTTTGCGAATTTCGCAATCAGGCAATCAAGCGTATGGGTCGGCAAGCCCCAATAGCGCAAGCGCCTTCCGCTCCAGACCTTCCATTTCTTCGGCTTGCCCGTCGCTTTCCTCATGGTCGTACCCGGCCAGATGGAGCAGCCCATGGACAATCAGATGGCTGGTATGCGCGGTCACGGGAATGCCCTTTTCGGTGGCTTCGCGCGAACAGACACCATGCGCCAGAATCATGTCGCCGAGCATCGCAGGCGCATCGGGCGTGGCCGCCGCCCGCAATACCTCGTCGCGCGACAGCATGGGAAAGGACAGCACATTGGTCGCCTTGTCCTTGGCCCGCCATTGCTTGTTGAGCGCTTGGACTTCGTCATCGTCGGCCATGACCAGGCTGACCAGCATCGTGTCATGCGCCAATTCGGGTGCGACCGCTGCCGTCGCCTGTGCAGCGGCGGCGGCGAGCGCTTCCCAATCGATGGTTTCAGTCCAAATTGGATCAATATCGATATCTATGACTGGCGCTGTCACGGCAGCGCGTCCTCCCCCTCATAGGCCTCGACCACGCGCCCAACGATCGGATGGCGCACGACGTCGCCCACGGTGAACCGCACCGTGCCGATGCCTTCGACACCTTCCAGCCGGCGAACCGCATCGACCAGCCCGCTGGCTGCGGGGCCGCCGGGCAGATCGACCTGACGCGGATCGCCGCAGATCACCATGCGGCTGTTCTGCCCAAACCGGGTGAGAAACATCTTCATCTGCGCGGGCGTGGTGTTCTGTGCTTCGTCCAAGATGACAAACGCGTCCGCCAGCGTGCGGCCGCGCATAAAGGCAATCGGCGCCACCTCGATCTCGCCAGATGCCATACGTCGTTCGACTTGTTCGGGCGGCATGCAATCGTACAGCGCGTCATAGAGCGGGCGCAGATACGGATCGACCTTTTCCTTCAGGTCGCCAGGCAGAAATCCCAGTCGTTCGCCCGCCTCGACCGCCGGGCGCGACAGGATCAGCCGTTGCACCGATCCGCTCATCAATTGCGCGACCGCCTGCGCCACGGCAAGATAGGTTTTGCCGGTGCCCGCCGGGCCCAGCGCAAAGATCATGTCGTCGCGGACCAGCGCGCGCATGTAATCGATCTGGGTCTTTGACCGCGGCGCGATCGTCTTGCGCCGGGTGCGGATCAGGATCGGCGGATTTTCCATCGGCTCGCCGGTAATGATCCCCTCCAGCGTGGGCTCACTCGACATCGCGATCAGGCTGTCGACCGCGCCGGCATCCAGTTCCTGGCCCGACAACACCCGCTGATGCATCGCGCGCAGCACACCGCGCGCGCGGGCGACAGCATCGTCCGGACCCTCGATCAGGGCGCGGTTGCCACGTGCCGAAATGAACACGCCGAGCCGGTTTTCGATCTGGACAAGGTTGGTGTCGAACTGGCCGAACAGCGCGCCGAGCACGGTCTGTTCATCAAATTCCACTTCGATCCGGGCGCGGCGATGGGGATCGCTGCGATGCGCGCCATCGTGGGCGGCGCCATAATGGCTGCCTGGTTCGCTGTACGTTGTGCGATGCGCCTCTGTGCTGGCGCGGGGTAATTTACGGGCCATAATCCCCTAAGGGGGCGTCTCCCTGTCTGTGGTTGGCAATGGATATTGGGGCTGTGTTCAAGATTATGCCTAGATGCGACAGGCGCAAGCCAGGTGAGCACAAATTTCGGGCAAACTGGTGTGATTTGCACAGCCTGTTTGGGAAGCGATGTGAAATGGCGGGCCGCCCGCCCAGCTTTGTCCAGACTTTGTCGCGCATTCTCGACAAAGTTCCGCACCCGTGACTCGATGATGGTGGAGTACCACTCGTCGAAGTGGCATTTTCAGCTATGCTGCCGCGTCACCTGGCAACCTCATAACCGGAGAACCTGTCTGATGCGTTCGACGCTTTTTAAAGCAATGGCCGTTGTTGCTGTTACGCTTGCCCTAGCCCCCGCGAGCGCGCCCCCCGGCACCACCACCACCCCATGCGCTGGCATCGACACTATCACCATATGTGATTGATGGTTCGCTGCCGACGCTGTGTGCTCAGGCGATGTGACCGGGCGGTGTGGTCACACGACCCGCCGCCCGGTCAACGATTTGGGGCCGGCATCGATCAGGTCGATTTCAACAAGATCGCCCATTGCCACATCGTCGGTGCAGTGCACCGATTGTAACCACGGCGATTTGCCCAGCCACTGCCCCGGCTGACGCCCGCGCCGTTCAATCAGCACCATGCAGCGCTGCCCGATCGATGCCTGGTTGAATGCAAGTTGATCGCGATCGAGGTGCGCTTGCAGCCGCTTGAGCCGGTCATCCATGACATCCGGGGCAACTTGCCCGTCCATCACCGCCGCCGGTGTGCCGGGGCGCGGCGAATATTTGAAACTGAATGCCTGAGCATAGCCAACTGTGTCGATCAACGACAGTGTGTCGGCAAATTCGGCCTCGGTCTCGCCGGGAAAACCGACAATGAAATCGCCCGACACCGCAATGTCGGGTCGGCCGTCGCGCACGCGTTCGATAATTTTCAGATAGCTATCCGCGCTGTGGCTGCGGTTCATTGCGCGCAACACGCGGTCATTGCCCGATTGCACGGGCAAATGCAGAAATGGCATCAATTTGGGATTGCTGGTGTGCGCATCGATTAGTGCATCATCCATGTCCGCCGGATGGCTGGTGGTATAACGGATGCGTGCCAGATCGGGCATTTTAGCAAGGTCTGCGGCGAGGCCCGCCAAACCGATTGCCTGACCCACCGCATTTTCGCCCGCCCAGGCGTTAACGTTTTGCCCTAGCAACGTGATTTCGCGCGCGCCACCATCTACCAGCGCCATGGCTTCGTCGACCAGGTCGGCAAACGGCCGCGCGATTTCCGCGCCGCGCGTATAAGGCACAACACAATATGTGCAGAATTTGTCGCAGCCTTCCTGAATGGTCAGGAACGCCGAGGGGGTGGATTTGCGCCGTTTGGGCAGTGCGGCGAATTTGGCCTCTGCCGGCATGTCGGTTTCGGTTTCGCGGCCGCCCTGTGCAGCGGATGCGACCATCGCGGGCAGGCGGTGATAAGCCTGCGGGCCGACGACTACGCGCACTTGCGGGGCGCGTGCCATGATTTCGGCGCCCTCGGCTTGCGCGACGCAGCCGGCGACCGCGATCAGGGGGTTGGTGCCATCGCTGCGGCGCAAACGGCCAATGTCGGAATAGACTTTCTCGGTCGCCTTTTCGCGGATGTGGCAGGTGTTGAGCACGACCAGGTCGGCGGTTTCGCGCTGTTCCACCGCAGTCATGCCCTCTGCGGTCAGCAATTCGGCCATGCGTTCGCCGTCATAGACGTTCATCTGGCAGCCAAAGCTTTTGACATGGAATGTGCGGGGCTGGGCCATAGCGCGCGGGGGGGGAGGGCGGACAGTCATAGGCGCCTGTCCATACGCGAGAATCAGGTGGTGCGCAAAGGGGTGTCTTCAGGTGGCTTTTTCAGGCGGGCTGTAGCGGACTGCGCCGACCATTTGCGCAAAGGGACGCACCGGCTGGCCCAGACGTGCCTCCAGCGCGGGCAGGATGCGCGCACGCGCTTCGGCAGCAATGGCCTTTCGTCCCGGGCAGTCGCGCGGGTCAAACGGTTCGAGATAGAACACTTCGAGCCGGAACGAGCCGCGCCGGGCCAGGACGCGCTTGGCATTGCTCACACCGGATTCGGTGCCGATCCAGGCGATCCATTCGCCGATATCGCCGCCGTAATCGAGCACCACCGGCTGCACCATGATCCCCGGGGGCGGCGGTTCGAGTACGCGCAGCATCGATGTCTTGAACGGCAGCAGCGATTTGCCGTCGGTCGTTGTGCCTTCGGGAAACACCGTGATCGACCAGTTGTCGGCCAGCGCCTCTCGCAACCGGTTGATCTGATCGGCGACGCCCATCCGGTCTTCACGGCTGACAAATACGGTGCGATTTATCCGCGCCAGCCAGCCCACCACCGGTGCGACCGACAGTTCGGATTTTGCCACAAAGGCAGTGCCGCTGGCCCCACCAAGCGCAAGAATATCCAGCCATGACAGATGGTTGGCGATAAAAAACACATCGCGTCGCAGGGGTACGCCATGCACCCGCAACCGCGCCCCGCACAACCGGCAGGCCAGCCGCAGAAACAGTTTGGGAAACGGCGATCCGTAATGGGCGGTGCGATAAGCGTAGTGCATCGGGACGCACACCAGCAGGCCGATCAGCAGTCCGATCGCGCGCAGTACCAGCCGCAACCAACCCAGCCAAGAGATTGGGGTGTCGCGTTCGGGCCCCGTATTTCGGGTGGCGGACTTAGGCGCCACGGCCAAGTTTGACGCCATAAAGTTCCATCCGGTGGTCGACCAGGCGATAGCCAAGCCGTTCGGCAATCTGGCGTTGTAACGATTCAAGTTCGGGGTCGACAAATTCGATCACCCGCCCGCTTTCGACATCGATCAGGTGGTCGTGATGGGCCTCTGGCGTGGCCTCATAGCGCGAACGGCCATCGCCGAAATCGTGGCGATCAAGGATGCCCGCCTCTTCAAACAGGCGCACGGTGCGATAGACCGTGGCGATCGAAATACGCGGATCGCGCGCGACTGCGCGTTCATGCAGCTTTTCGACATCGGGATGATCATCGCTCTCCGACAGGACCCGGGCGATGACCCGGCGCTGATCGGTAATGCGCAAACCGCGTTCTGCACAAAGGGCTTCAATGTCGATTGGCTGGTGCACGTGTCATCCGCAAGGTTCGCGCCCATGTGTGGCATCAGGTGTTGCCAGGGGCCTGCGCACAATAGGCGGTCATGCCAAGACTGCAATGGTGCGTGGCCATCAGTCTGCGTGAGTTTCTGCGCGCAAGGAGGTTTGTTCGGGCAAAAAGAACCCCGCCTGACCATACCATACGCGCAAATGGCGTCATCAGGTCAGACGGGGTTCCTAAGTGCTGCGAGAGCAGCGCGGCCACAAGTAGCGCGCGCTGCGAGAGCAGCGCGGCGTCAATTGATCAGACCGAAGCCTTTGGACGGCCGCGCTTTGGCGCAGGCTTGCGACCAAGACCGATCTTTTTGGCCAGTTCGCGACGCTTTTCAGCATATGCGGGGGCAACCATCGGATAGTCGGCCGGCAGGTTCCAGCGGGCGCGATACTGATCCGGGGTCAAGTTGTAGCGCGTGGCCAGATGCCGCTTGAGCATCTTCAACTTCTTGCCGTCTTCAAGACAAACGATGTGATCGTTCTTGACCGACGAGCGGATTGAAACTGCTGGTTCCGGCAGCGGTTCGGCCTGCGGTTCGGCAGGCTTCAACGCGGCAAGCGCGGTATAGACGTTGGTGATCAGTGTTGCCAGATCGCCAACGGCGACGCTGTTATTGCTGACGTGGGCGGCGACGATATCCGAGGTAAGTGTGATCAACGTTTCCCGCAGATCGATTTCTGTTTCAGTCATTACGAACCGGCTTTCTTTCTATGGATGCGTATTGTTTTCAAATTTGCCATGTTTTTGATATCGCTGGCATTTATTCCGATCAGACAGACCGACTCTCTCACTGGATAGGGCCGTATAAACTGAATACACAATAAAACAATCAGTTATCGCCCACAAAAAACAAAAATTGCGAAATTTTCACTTAAAACGGACCTATTCCTGCGATCAACCGATAACCAGTTCCTGCGTAATCGCGTCAATCCGGTCGCCATTCAGTGCGCGGTAATATCGAGGTCGTATTCCGGTCGGTCGAAAGCCATGCGCGGCATAAAGAACGCCCGCCGGATTGTTTTGCCGCATCTCCAGGAACAATCGTTTTTTTCCCCGTTGTCTGGCGCTTACTATGAAATGTATCAGTAGTGTATGGCCAAGCCCGCGCCGACGCCATTCAGGAGCAATTGCGAACAGCAGCAATTCTTCCTCGTCCAAGACAGAGCGCGACAGGTAAAAGCCGGCCGTGTAGTCATATGGTCCCGGCCGGACGTTGCCGTCAGTGCCAATCAATCCGTGATGAGTTGCGCCAAGTAAAAGCGAATCGCTGACCTGACGGCGATTCCATGCCTCACCGAAATCGGGCGGAAACGCAGTCGCCATCACCGCCATGATACGATCGACATCATCGAGCGGCGGAGGCATTGGGCCAAGCGATGAAGGCACTGGTGCAACCCCCTCGCGTCAGGTCGATTGCGCTGGGACGGGAGCGGCTTGCTGCACTGCCGACTGAGGCAATCTGGCGTCGGGCGCGCGGCCATAAACCGGGGCGGTGTCAGCGCGCCACAGCGCGGTATCGAGCAAGCCAAAGGCGCGCGCATCTGGGCGCATAGCACAGGCATTTGCGCCATTTCGCGCCGCCACAGCGATCGCCTGACTGCCGGCAACCAGACGCGCCGTGGCGCATCCAGATACCGCGTCCGGGGATAGCGAAACGAACGGTCCGATCGCCGTACCATCGGCAGCAAACGGCTGAAAAAACCATTCGCCGTGTCCGCCGGTCATGACCACATCGATCGGCTTGGCGCCCATGGCCTGGCGCGCCTGGGCCGCGACCAGATCGAGACAGCCATAACCGCCGACTGGAACACCCCAGGCCAGACCGAGCGCGCGCGCCGCCGCGATGCCCACGCGGATCCCGGTAAAGCTGCCGGGGCCCAGGTTTACCATGATGCGGGCGGCCCGGCCGCGGCCGGGTAGCGCGGCAATCATTGGCACCAGCCGTTCTGCGTGACCGCGGCCGAGTTCGACGTAATCGCCCGCCAGCGCTTTGGTGCCACCAAATGGCGTAATACAACCATCGAAGAGCGCGACCGAACAGGCCTCTGTCGCACTGTCGATGACCAATAACCGTTCGCCCATCATGCGTCCGTTGCGTCATTGAATGTTACACGGCTACATCGCATAATGGCCATCATCGCCTGATGTCCTGCAATCGCCCCTGCGATCGTCACGGTCTTGGTAAAGATCAGAGTTCTGGTAATCACCAGAACTCTGGTAATGAAATGGGGATCGATCAGGCGGCGCGCACTTCGTTCACTTCGGGAACATAGTGCTTCAAGAGCGATTCGATCCCGTGCTTTAGCGTGGCGGTCGACGAAGGGCAGCCTGAACAGGCGCCCTGCATGCGCAGAAACACGACGCCATCGCGAAATCCGCGATAAATGATATCGCCGCCGTCATTGGCCACCGCCGGGCGCACGCGCGTTTCGATCAGGTCCTTGATCTGGTCGATCACATCGGCATCGGCCGGATCATCGGCAATCGCGTCGTCGTCTTCGGCGGGGACCGCGAATTCGGCACTGGCGGACGCAAACAACGGTGTCTGAGACACAAAGTGGTCGAGCAGTACGGCCAGCGCCTGGGGCTTTGCATCACTCCATGCCGCGCCGGGCGCGATCGTTACCGAAACGAAATCCCGGCCAAAGAAAACGCCTGTAACATCACCGAGGCTGAACAGCGCCTGCGCCAGTGGCGACGCTTCTGCAGCTTCGTCACTGGTGAATTCGCGCGTACCTGCTGCCATGACGATTTCGCCTGGCAGAAACTTCAGTGTGGCCGGATTGGGCGTCGTTTCGGTTTCTATGAACATAAATTGTATTTAGAACGGAGGGGCATCGGGTCAAGGGGCACCGGGGGCGAATATTACAGATCGGACGCGAATAAGGGCGAATTGCGCCCGGCAGGCGATTGCAGCGTTTCCACACTGGCAGCGGCGGGCTTCGCGCATTATGCGCTAGAGTTATGAACCAGTCCTTTTTGCGAATCGCACCCGCCCTTTCCGCGCTGATCCTGTGCGCACCTGCCCCCAGCCTGGCTGCTCCCAACCTGGCTGCTCCCAACCTGGCTGGGCCTGCCGCAGTTGCTGCGCCTGGGATTATCAAGCTACCGTTGCAGCCGATGGTTTCAGCCGGCTTGCGCGCCTGTTCGGCCAAGACCGCATCGGGTCTTGGCTATACCTCGCTGCGCGACGGCACCGGTCCAAAGCCGGGCAAGACCGATTTCGTGCTGATCAGCTACATCGGCTATCTGGCCAGTACGGGCCAGGTGTTTGACCAGAACCAGCAGACGCCGCTCAGCCTCGACAATGTCATCCCCGGTTTTACCGAAGGGTTGCAACTGATGCCGCGCGGCAGCGTGTGGCGCCTGTGCGTCCCGGCGGCGCTCGGTTACGGCGCAGCGGGCGCGGGTGAAGCGATCCCGGCCAATTCCGACCTGGTGTTCCAGATCGAACTGGTCGATTCCAAATCCGCCGCCGAAGTCGAAGCGTTGCGCAAGACGCAACAGGGCGCGCCGCCCGCAGGCCCGGCAACACCCGCGCCTGCGAGTCATTAAAGACTCTCGTTCCTGGTATCCTATTCACTGGCCCTTCATTTTTCTGCGCCCTATAGGCTGGAGACATGATCTCCAAACATCGGCGCAGTGCGCGTTTCGGCCTTGTCATCTCGCTCCTTGCCGGTGTCGTGCTACCTCTTGGGGCCGGCCCCGCGCGAGCAGCGCCCGCTAATGCGACGCCGGCTGCACCAGTTCCCTGGCTGTATGTCGGGTCCGACGTGCCGCATGACGCGCGATGGACATTCGGCGTGCTGCCCAACGGGTTGCGCTATGCGGTGCGGCATAATGGCGTGCCCCCGGGGCAAGTGTCGGTGCGTGTGGTCGCCGATGTCGGATCGCTGTATGAAACCGATGCACAGCGCGGGTATGCGCATCTGATCGAACATTTGACCTTTCGCGATTCCAAATACCTGAAATCGGGCGAAGCGATCCCGACGTGGCAGAAGCTGGGCGCGACATTCGGCAGTGACACCAACGCCGAAACCAGCCCGACCGAAACGGTCTATAAACTCGACGTGCCCAACGCGTCTCCCGAAGTGGTCGACACGACGTTCAAGCTGTTGTCGGGCATGATCGCGGCGCCTATATTTACCCCGCAAGGCGTAAAGACCGAAGTACCGATCGTGCTGGCCGAAATGCGCGAACGCCAGGGGCCCGAAGCGCGTGTGATCGAGGCGACTCGCGCGGCGTTTTTCAAAGGCCAGCTGCTCGCCGACCGGTCACCGATCGGAAAAGTCGAAACGCTGAACGCCGCCACCTCGGAAAGTATCAAGGCCTTTCACGACAAATGGTACCGTCCCGACAACACCGTGATTGTGGTGGTCGGCGATGCCGATCCGGCGACGCTCGTTGGAGAAATCACCAAATGGTTTGGCGATTGGCAGGGCGTGGGCAAAAAACCGCTGCAGCCGGATTTCGGCGAGCCCATGGCGCCCGCAGGTGCCGGTTCAAAAGCGCAAATCCCGGTGGATGAAGCGGCAGTCATTGTCGAACCCGATTTGCCGCGCGTGTTCAACACCGCGATCTTGCGCCCGTGGCACAAGATCAACGACACGATCGTCTATAACGAAGGCAATATCATCGACCGGCTGGCGCTGGCGCTGATCAACCGCCGGTTGGAAGCGCGGGCGCGCGGCAATGCCGGTTTCCTGGCGGCATCGGTTGATCAAAGCCGCATCAGCCGCTCTGCCGACACCACGCTGATCACGGTTACGCCACTGGGCGACAACTGGAAATCGGCGGTGCACGATGTGCGCGCGGTGTTGGCCGATGCGATGACGACGCCGCCAAACAAGGAGGAAATCGCGCGCGAAATCGCCGAATTCGACGTCAGCTATAAAGTGCCTGTAGAAACGCAGGAGACCGCAGCCGGGTCCAAACTGGCCGACGAAATTGCCGAGGCGGTGGATATTCGCGAAACGGTCGCCAACCCCGACACGGTCTATTCCATTTTCAAACAGACGATCCCGCTGTTCACCCCCGCGACGGTGCTGGCACATACCCGCGCGCTGTTTGCCGGCACGGTCGAACGCGCAATCCTGATCACGCCAAAGCCGAGCGATGGCACCGCGCAGGACGTCCGCCTGGCGCTGACGACGCCGGTCGATGCCGCCGCTGGCAGCCGGGTTGCGGCCTCTGCGCTGAAATTCGCCGACCTGCCGGCTGTCGGCACGCCGGGCAAAGTCGTCGACGATGTGCCCACCGGCCTGCTCGGAATCGAGCGGATGACGCTGTCCAACGGCGTCAAAGTGCTGTTGTGGCCCAATGATGCAGAGCCCGGGCGGATTATCGTGCGGGTGCGGTTTGGTGCCGGTTATGCCGCGATCAAGCCCCAGGATGCGGTCTATGCGCCGCTCGCCGAAGTTGCGCTGATGGATAGCGGATTTGCCAAATACGGCCGCGAAGATCTCGATCGGCTGGCCACCGGGCGCAAACTGAGCCTCGATTTCGACATTACGGATACCACGTTAGGATTTTATGCGGACACCCGGCCCGCCGATATGGCTGACCAGTTGTATCTGTATGCGGCAAAGCTGGCGATGCCGCGCTGGGACGAGCACCCGATTGTGCGCGCACTAGCGGCGTCGCGGCTGAATTATGAAAGCACCAACGGATCGCCGATGAAAGTTCTGCAACGCGATCTGCCCTGGCTGATCCGCGATGGCGATCTGCGTTATGCCCAACCCAATCCGGCGGAATTGGCCAAGGCCACCCCCGAAGGTTTCCGCCGCGTGTGGGAACCGCTGCTGCAAACCGGGCCGATCGAGGTCGATTTGTTTGGCGATTTCCCGCGTGAGGTCGGCATTGCCGCGCTGGAACGCAGTTTTGGCGCGTTGCCGACGCGCACCTCGGTGGCCCCACCGCCGCTGACGCCGCATTTGCCCGCGCACAATGATACGCCGCTGGTGCTGACCCATCGCGGCGATCCCGATGCGGCCGCCGCTGTTGTCGCCTGGCCAACCGGTGGCGGGCGCACCGGTTTACGCGAATCGCGGCAATTGGAACTGCTGGCCCAGATTTACCAGAATCGCCTGTTTGACGTGATGCGCGAAAAGATCGGGGCGAGTTATGCGCCACAAGTCAGCTCGTCATGGCCGCTGGAATTGTCATCGGGCGGATATTTTGCTGCGACCACGCAATTGCGCCCACGCGATTTGCCAGCGTTCTTTGCCGCGACTGATCAGATTGCCGCTGACCTGGCCGCCGCGCCGCCCAGCGCCGACGAAATTGCGCGCGTGACCGAGCCGGTGAAGCAATGGATAACGCGGCTTTCGACCGGCAACGGGTTCTATCTCGACCAATTACAGGGCGGCGCACTCGAAACGCGCAAGATCGCCGATTTGCGTTCGATCCTGGACGATTCATCCACCACGACGCCCGCCGAAATGCAGGACCTGGCCAAGCGCTACCTGAAACCTGGCGCGACCTGGAAGCTGGAAGTGGTGCCCGAAAAAAAGTGAATCGCCTTACCCGATCACTGTGAATTGAACGCTGGCTTTGCATTTGGGCCTTTGCATTTGGATGGTTGCGCGACTATCTCGCACCCTCTGCCGGCTATCGGCCGTGGTCCAAGGATGAGGAAACGTGGCAAGCAACTGGAATGCAAATAGCTGGCGCGGGCATGAGGCACGGCATCTGCCGGTCTATCCCGACATGGACAAGCTGCGCGCGGTCGAAACCACGCTGACGAGCTTTCCGCCGCTGGTGTTTGCTGGCGAAGCGCGCGCGCTGACTGCCGATCTGGCCGAAGTGGCGGCAGGCCGTGGCTTTCTGCTCCAGGGCGGCGATTGCGCCGAAAGCTTTGCCGAATTCCATCCCAACAACATCCGCGACACATTCCGCGTGCTGTTGCAGATGGCGGTGATCCTGACCTTTGCCAGCAAACAGCCGGTGATCAAAGTCGGGCGGATGGCCGGGCAATTTGCGAAACCGCGCTCCACGCCGACGGAGCGGCAGGGCGATATTGAATTGCCAAGCTATCTGGGCGACAATATCAACGGCATCGATTTCACCCCCGAACAGCGCATTCCCGATCCGGACCGGATGCTGCGCGCGTATAGCCAGGCAGCGGCGACGCTGAACCTGCTGCGCGCGTTTGCCACCGGCGGTTATGCCAATCTGCGCCAGGTTCATCAGTGGACGCTCGACCATATCGGCAAAAGCCCGTGGGCGGCGAAATTTGCCGAAATGGCCGATAAAATCGGCGAGGCGCTCGACTTTATGGAGGCGTGCGGGGTCAATCCGGCGACGGTTCCGCAATTGCAGGGCACCAGTTTCTTCACCAGCCACGAAGCGCTGTTGCTGCCCTATGAAGAGGCGATGACGCGTCAGGATTCGCTGACCGGCAAATGGTACGACACCAGCGCGCATATGCTGTGGATCGGGGATCGCACGCGGTTTGCGGGATCGGCGCATGTCGAATTCCTGCGCGGGGTCGACAATCCGATCGGGCTGAAATGCGGGCCGAGCCTGACGCCTGAGGTGTTGCTGGGCCTGCTCGACACGCTCAATCCCGGGCGCGATCCCGGACGGATCACGCTGATCACCCGGTTTGGCCATGACAAAGTCGAATCCGGCCTGCCGCCGCTGGTCCGCGCCGTAACACGCGAAGGCCATCCGGTGGTGTGGTCGTGTGACCCGATGCACGGCAATGTGATCAAGGCCGACAATGGCTACAAGACGCGGCCGTTCGAGCGGATATTGAGCGAAGTCAAAGGGTTCTTTGCGGTGCACCGCGCCGAAGGCACCCATGCCGGCGGCATCCATATCGAAATGACCGGCCGCGATGTCACCGAATGCACCGGCGGCGCCGTGGCGATCAGCGAAGCGAACCTGGCCGATCGCTATCACACCCATTGCGACCCCCGGCTCAACGCGGCGCAATCGCTGGAACTGGCATTCCTGCTGGCCGAAGCGATCAATCTGGAGCGCGCCGGGCTGAAAGCCAAAGCGGCCTGATCTTTCTAACCACAGACATTTGGGGGCGTGGCGTTGGCCGCGCCCCTGTCCGTGTGGCTATCCAAGTTATCTTTCGTCATGCCGGACTTGATCCGGCACCCATCCATCCTTTGCGTGACAGGCTTGGATTGGTGCGAGACGAGGCCATGGGCAATCGGCAGTTGGACACGGTACCTGATCGCGAGATGGATGCCGGATCAAGTCCGGCATGACGAGGAAGTTTTGAATGAGTGTCGGCTTCCCAACAATCCCAGCGGTTAGTCGGTGCGCGTTGCAAACGGCATAACCGTATTTTCAGTCTGGTATCCAGTTCGCTGAGACAAACGAATACCACCCCGCGCAACGACAGCGTGACAATCCGCAGGAATGGCTCGACCGCGCGGGCAGCATTGGGCAAAGGTAAAGGGCGGTCGTTTGCATTTGACATGGTTGGCAGTCGAGGGTTTTGGTGGGCAGCAAGGACAAGAAAGTCAGGGCGGCGGCGTTGCGCGAATTTCTCGTGGCGATGCCCGGCGCGCTGGAACGGGTTACGGCCTCGCTCGGCTGGCTGGTGCTGGTCGGCGCGATCGCGCTCGTCGCGTTGCTGCTGCATCTGGTGTGGGGCGGGGGACGGCATCCTCCGATACCGGGCGCGCGCGGCGATAGTGCGACGGCGGCGCTGTATGTGCGCGATCTGGGGCGATTGCCCGATGGGCGGCATACTTTTGATCTGGTGTACGATGTCGTGCTGGCCAATCCGGGTGGGGGGCCTGATCCGGTAGAGTTCAGCATCGACCGGCTGGCGCTGGGCGATACGGCGATCACGGGTGATGTGGCCGAAATGGGCCATACGCCGGGACTGTTCGACAATCCGGGCGCGCGCCATGTGACGGGCAGTATTGCGTGGCGCGTGGTGGTGCAAACGGCAGTCATTGCCGGTGCCTGTGGACCGGATCGAACGCCCGCGCAGGGGGTGTTGGAAACGCACCATCTGATCCCGGCTGGCCCGGCCAATTGCGGGGGAGGACTGATCGGCGATGGATCCGGCGCGCGCAGCCACCAGGCGCATTTCCGGATCGTCGCGCGGGTTGATCAATTTGCCGATGTCGCGATCGGATTTGGCCGGCGGCCGCCGCCACATGGCTGGTTTGCGGCACACCACGACGACGACATGGTACGCCATGCCGTTGCGATTGACGAAGAAGTGCAATTGGGCGCGGTGGTGCGGACGCATTGTGCGTTGGGCGTGAAAGTGCAGCATGGCGAGGTCAGGGCCCTGTGCGGATCATGATGGGAAACGATATGCGGAATTTGTGGGCAGCGGCGCTTTCGCTTTGTCTGGGCGCAGGCGCAGCACAGGCGGAAACGGTTTATGTCCGCGCCGGGCATCTGGTCGATCCCGAAAAAGGGAGCGTCGAGGGTGCGCGGTTGTTGCGTGTCGATGACGGGCGGGTGGTCGCGGTCGGGCCCGATCGGCCGGTGCCGGCGGGCGCGCATGTGGTCGACTGGTCCGGGTACACCGTGCTACCCGGATTGATCGATATGCATGTCCATCTGGCCGACACGCCAGAAACCAGCAATCCGGCCGAACCGCTGCTGCATTCGG
>JAYTHT010000166.1:0-1545 GCA_043732365.1 Novosphingobium sp.
GTGATCAACGCCGATGGCGGCGGCGGCACATTTGCCGACGCTACCGACAAGCCCTTGTATTGGCTGTGGGACGGCAATGAAAAGGCCTATGCCGATTACCAGGTGGAAGTCACCAATCCGGGTGGCCATAGCTCGGAACCGCGCGCCGAAAACGCGATCGTCGAGCTGGCGCAGGCACTCGTCAAAATCGGCGCCTATCAGTTTCCGCCCGAACAGAACGAACTGACCAAAGCCTGGTTCGAACGCGCTGCGCCGTTTGAGGCCGATCCGGCCAAGGCCGCCGCGATGCGCGCGTTTGCAGCCAACCCGAACGATGCCGCGTCGTTGGCGGTAGTCCGTGCGGAGCCCGATCTGGTCGGCAAGACGGGCACGACGTGCGTGGCGACGATGCTGTCGGGCGGCCATGCTGAAAACGCGCTGCCGCAGCGCGCCCGTGCCAATATCAATTGCCGCATTTTTCCCGGCCACAGCCGCGAAGCGATCATGACCGAATTGAAAACCGTAGTCGGATCCAATGTGGTCAAGATCACCGATGTGACCGACGGATCGATCACCCCGCCGGTTACGCCATTGCGCGCCGATTACGTAGTAGCGGCGGAAAAGGCGATCCATGCCGCATGGGGCAAAGACATCGCAATCATCCCGTCGCAGGCGTCGGGTGGATCGGATTCGATGTTCTATCGCGCCAACGGGGTGCCCGCCTACAACGCCAGTCCAGTGTTTACCCGCCGCGATGAACGGTTCAGCCACGGGCTCAACGAACGCGTGCGGCTGGTCAACACAAAGCCTGCGCTGACGTTCTATTTCAACCTGATCCCCGACCTGACGAAATAAGATCGCGACCGCCCCGGCCTGGCCGGGGCGGTTGACCCAAAAGCTAAAACCCCAGAAATTTGATGTGGTCTTCCAATGGCACGCGTTCGCGCTGGAAATGGTTGACCGGGGCATTGTCATCGCGCCAGCCGATCGCCACACCGCAAAACAGCATGTGGTCGTCCGGCAGCCCCAGGTGCGTTTTGATCGTGCGACCAAATGTGCCCATGTATTCCTGCGGGCAGGTGTCGAGCCCTTCGCCGCGCATCAACAACATGATTGTTTGCAGCCACATGCCGACATCCGACCACTGCGGCTCTTTCATGAATTTGGGAAAGTGGCACAGCAGCAGCACTGGCGCGCCAAAGGACACCAGATTGGCGCGCACGAAATCGGTGCGGTTTTCCTTGTCTTCCCGCGCGATCGCCAGCGCCCCGTACATGGCCCTGCCGACTGCCTGCAGGCGGGGCAGGTATTTCGGGTTGCTGGCGGGTGCTGCCCAGTCATATTCTGCCGGATCATCAGGTTGTGCGGCCAGCAGCACGTCTTGCAGCGCGGCCAGCGGCGCACCGGTCAGCACAACCGCTTCCCAAGGTTGATAATTGCATCCCGATGGCGTCCAGCGCGCCTGATCAAGCACGCGTTCGATCGTTTCACTCGGCACTGGCGTATCGAGAAATTCGCGCACCGAACGGCGGGACGTAACGGCATCTGCAACAGTCTTAGAGGCAT
>JAYTHT010000167.1:0-1543 GCA_043732365.1 Novosphingobium sp.
GGTCGTCGCCGCGCCCGGATACAGCGACGCGCCCGACGGATCGCGGTTGCAGTCGATCACGCTGCGACTGATCCCCGTCGCCACCGTCGTCACGCCGAGTTCGCGCGCAAAGGTGTACAGGTCGGCAATCCACCAATCGGCATCGCGCTGTGCCAGCCACGGCGATACGAATTGCGCGTCCAGCCCGGCCAGATCGATCCCGCCATGGGGAAACGCGATGACGATCGGCGCATCTCCGCGATGGATCGAAAGCCACGTCTTCATTCGCACACCCCGGGCAACGCCAGCCCCACCACATCGGCCAGGCGCCCGGCACGGACGATCGCATTGGCAGCCTCCATGTCAGGATGGAAATGGCGGTCTTCGTCGAGCGCGGGGACTTCGCTGCGCAACAGGCCGCGCGCCGCCTCCAGCGCATCGGACGAATGCAACGGCAGATGGAATTCACACCCCTGCACCGATGCGAGCAATTCAATCCCGATCACGCCTTCCGCATTGGCAACCATCGCTGCCAGCCGCCGCGCGCCGTGCGCGGCCATCGACACATGGTCTTCCTGGTTGGCGCTGGTCGGGATCGAATCAACGCTGGCAGGATAGGCCATCTGCTTGTTTTCCGACACCAGCGCGGCGGCGGTGACTTGCGGGATCATGAACCCCGAATTGAGCCCCGGCTGCGGCGTCAGAAACGCGGGCAGTCCCGATAGCGCCGGATCCACCAGCATCGCGATCCGGCGTTCGGCAATCGAGCCGATTTCGCACACCGCGATCGCAATCATGTCGGCGGCAAATGCGACCGGCTCGGCATGGAAATTGCCGCCCGACAGCGCCTCGTCCGCCTCTGGAAAAATCAGCGGATTGTCGGTCACGCCATTGGCTTCGTCGTCCAATGTCGCACCGGCCTGGCGCAAGACGGTCAGCACCGCGCCCATCACTTGCGGCTGACAGCGCAGGCAATACGGATCCTGCACGCGCGCATCATTGTCGCGATGGCTGGCCCGGATGGCGCTGCCCGCCATCAGCGCACGCAGCGCAGCGGCAGTCTCGATTTGCCCGGCATGGCGCCGCAAAGCATGGATGCGCGGATCAAACGGCGTGTCAGACCCTTTGGCCGCCTCGGTCGACAGCGCGCCCGTGACCAGGCCTGCGCGAAACAAACGCTCGGCGCCAAACAGCCCCGCCAGCGCATTGGCAGTCGAAAACTGAGTCCCATTGAGCAATGCCAGCCCTTCCTTGGGCCCCAGCACCACAGGCATCAGCCCCGCCCGTTCGAGCGCAGCCATGGCCGACAGTCGTTCGCCACAAAAATCAATCTCGCCCACGCCGATCATCGCGGCGGTCATATGCGCCAGCGGCGCCAGATCGCCGCTCGCCCCGACCGACCCTTGCGCGGGCACCACCGGAATCAATCCGTGTTCCAGCATCGCTTCAAGCAGCGCGACCGTTGTCGGTTGCACACCGCTGGCGCCTTGCGCCAGACTGGCCAGTTTCAGCGCCATCATCAACCGCACCACCGCGACCGGCGACGGCGCGCCGGTGCCGGCGG
>JAYTHT010000168.1:0-1541 GCA_043732365.1 Novosphingobium sp.
ACATGATCTTTGGTTCCGGCCGGGGTATGGGCATTGCCCGGCGCGCGTGTGGCCGATGCGCTAACCGGCAATTCGCCGTTCAGAAAATCCGGATGCACCATCCGGCCCATATGCCACAACTGGGACACGATGCGACCACCGGCGGTGTGCACGGCATCGGTTACCCGTTTCCATGCTTCGGTCTGTTCATCCGTCCACAGGCCCGGCGCGTTGGGCCAGCCAAGACCTTCGCGGCTGATCCCGGTGGCTTCCGTAATGATCAGGCCCGCATTGGCGCGTTGGCGGTAATAATCGATCATTATGGGGGTTGGCACCCCGTCGGCCGTTGCGCGTCCGCGGGTCAGTGGCGCCATGATGATTCGGTTGGGCGCCGCAATTGCGCCCAGCTGAATGGGTTTGAACAGGGCTTCATGCATTGGAGGCGCGCCTTTTGTTGGCAGTCACGCTATGCGCGACGTCAGTTTTCATTTGCAACTTACGTAGATACGCGCGCCGAACGTGACAACTGCCAAATCGTTCAGAAAAACTGTTGTCCGATAAATCCAGGCTTGCTTCAACGCGCGCCCAGATCACCCATGCCGATTGTGCCCGAGGCCATGCCCAGCATCGCATCAAGGCTCTTTTTGGCGGCCAGTCGCAAATTTTCCTCGATCTCGATCACCGGGGTCAGATCGCGCAGTGCCAGGTACAGTTTCTCCAGCGTGTTCAGCGCCATGTACGGACAGATGTTGCAGTTGCAATTGCCGTCGGCACCGGGCGCGCCGATGAATGTCTTGCGCGGCATCGCCAGTTCCATCTGGTGGATGATATGCGGCTCGGTCGCCACGATCACTGTTTGCGCGGGGGTGTCCCTGGCATAGGCCAGAATGCCGCTGGTCGATCCGACATAATCGGCATGTTCCAGGATGTGCGCAGGGCATTCGGGGTGGGCGGCTACAGGCGCGCCGGGGTGCAGGGCTTTCAGCTTGATCAGTTCGGTTTCGCTGAACGCTTCGTGGACGATGCACACGCCGGGCCACAGCAGCATGTCGCGCCCGAATTTGCGGTTGAGATACCCGCCCAGATGACGGTCGGGGCCAAAGATGATTTTCTGTTCGGGCGGGATTTTCGCCAGAATCGTCTCGGCGCTGGAACTGGTCACGATCACGTCGGACAGCGCTTTCACTTCGGTCGAGCAGTTGATGTAGGTCAGCGCGATATGGTCGGGATGCGCCTCGCGAAACGCCCTGAATTTATCGGGTGGGCACGAATCTTCCAGGCTGCATCCGGCATCCATGTCGGGCAGGATCACAGTCTTGTCGGGCGCGAGGATCTTTGCGGTTTCGGCCATGAAGCGCACGCCGCAAAACGCGATGACCGACGCATCGGTCGCCGCCGCCTTGCGCGACAATTCCAGCGAATCGCCGATATAGTCGGCCAGGTCCTGTATTTCCGGGCGCTGATAGTAGTGCGCCAGAATGACGGCATTGCGCTCTTTGCGCAGCCGGTCGATTTCGGCACGCAAGTCGAGGCCCGCAAGGGAAGCAGTCTGGACCGTCATG
>JAYTHT010000169.1:0-1540 GCA_043732365.1 Novosphingobium sp.
CAGCGTTCACGCCGCTGATGACGCTATACCTCACCGATGGTACCGACCCCGATGAAGTCGCGCGCGGCTTTGCCGCCGGGGTATTCGTTGCGGCCAAGCTGTATCCCGCGCACGCGACGACCGGATCGGCGCACGGTGTCACGGATATTGCGCGGATCACGCCGGTGCTGGAACGCATGGCGCAAATCGGCATGCCGTTGTTGATCCACGGCGAAGTTACCGATGCGCATGTCGATATCTTTGACCGCGAGGCGGTGTTTATCGACCGCACGCTGACACGACTGATCGCCGATCTGCCCGACTTGCGCGTCGTGTTTGAACATATCACCACGGCAGAGGCGGCGGCCTTTGTCGAAAGTGCCGGGCCTAATGTCGCCGCGACGATCACGCCCCAGCATCTGCATATCAACCGTAATGCGATGTTCGTCGGTGGCATCCGCCCGCATGCGTATTGCCTGCCCGTGGCAAAGCGCGAACATCACCGCCAGGCGCTGCGCAAATTGGCGACATCGGGGTTTGCGCGCGTGTTTCTGGGCACCGACACCGCGCCCCATGCGCAACACCTGAAAGAAGCGGCGTGCGGCTGCGCAGGGATTTTCAACGCGCCGTTTGCGCTCGAAAGTTATGCCACGGTGTTCGACGAAGAGCACGCGCTGGACCGGTTCGAAGCGTTTGCGTCGCTGAATGGCCCGGCGTTTTATCGGCTGCCGGTCAACGTGGGCACCGTCACGCTGGTGCGCGAACCGGTCGTTGTGCCTGACGTGATCGATTGCAACGGCACGGCGGTGGTGCCGTTTCATGCGGGCGAAACGCTCAATTGGAGGATTGCAGGTTAAGCCGCGTATTCTGGCGGGAACGCAGCCAGATATCCCAGGCAAACAGCGCCACCGCAATCCAGATCAGCATAAAGCACCTCAACCGTAGCGGATCGAGCGGTTCGCCAAGCAAAAACACGCCAACCAGAAACACGATCGTCGGCATCGAAAACTGGATAAAGCCCATGGTCGATAACGCCAGATTGCGCGCGGCAATCGCAAACAGCACCAGCGGCACTGCGGTCGTCACTCCCGAACTGGCGAGCAGGACCGGAGTCCAGGCACCATTGATCAATCCACCGTGTGCCATGCTCGATCCATGCGGCCCGCATGCCACGATCCAGACCCACGCGGCGGCTGGCGCAACCAGCACCAGCGTTTCGACGGTCAACCCGGTGATCGCCTTGACCGGGGTCGTTTTGCGGATCAGGCCATACAACCCAAAGCTGACCGCGAGTTCGAGCGCGGTGCCCAACATCTCGATCGCGCCCACCGCCAGCAGGGCGATCCCTGCGCCGGCGATCGCCACCGCGACCCATTGCCGCCAGTGCAATCGTTCACCCAGAAACAGCGTTCCGATCAACACATTGACCAGCGGATTGATATAATACCCAAGGCTGGTCGCCAGCACATGGCCATTGACCACGGCTGTGACATACAACGTCCAGTTGGTCCCGACCATCACCGCGCTCAGCATCAGCCATCCGGTCACCCGGGAATTGCGC
>JAYTHT010000170.1:0-1530 GCA_043732365.1 Novosphingobium sp.
AGAACCGCAGACGCCGGGGCGGCGCATTTTGGCATTGACGGCGATATCGCGGGCCTTGGCCGGATCGGCCGCGCCGTCGATATAGCTGTGGTTCAACCCATCCAGATGGGCCAAAACCGGCACACGCGCGTCGGCTTGGACGCGGGCGACGAGTGCCTTGCCACCACGCGGGATGATGATGTCGATCAGGCCATGCGCCGCGAGCATCGCACCGACAGCAGCGCGGTCGGTGGTGCGGACCAGCTGGATTACGTCGGCGGGTAGGCCCCCTTCGACAATCCCTTCGATCATCGCCGCATGGAGGGCAATGCTTGTGCGGATAGCCTCCGAACCCCCGCGAAGGATCGCCGCATTTCCCGATTTCACGCAGAGCGCACCAGCGTCGGCGGTCACATTGGGTCGGCTCTCGAAAATAACCCCGACAACCCCCAATGGCACGCGGATGCGGGTCAGTTTCAACCCGTTGGGGCGAATGCTCTCGTCGATGACCGACCCAACCGGGTCCTCCAGATCGGCAACCGCCGCGATGCCCGCCGCTGTCTCCTCCAGCCGCGTCGAATCGAGAGCCAGCCGATCGAGCATTGCGGTTGACATGCCGTTTGCCCGCGCCGTTGCGACGTCGCTGGCGTTGGCTGCGAGAATCGCGCCGGCATGACGGCGCACCGCTGCTGCTGCGGCGTGTAAAGCTGCAGCCTTTTGGACTGCGGACGTGCGAGCAAGCACACGCGCCGCCCGACGGGCGCGGCTTGCCATCGCGGGGATCAGGTCTGGCATCGGTTGGGCATCGGCCATGCAGGCGGGCCTAGCACAGCTTGCGTGTGGCCGAAAACCGAGTCCCAATAAATGGGGACTGCGCTTGCACCGACGCCGGCCCATGATAGCACATCCCCATGACGGGGGGTATCAAAGCAGCGGGTGATGTCATGACGGGCGCGGCGGTAGCCCGGGCAGTCGAACCCGCACATGGTGAACACGGTGGGCACGCGGCTGCCTGCCTCAACTGCAGTGCGGTCCTTACCGGCCCCTTTTGCGCAGCGTGCGGCCAGATGGCGCACCTGCACCGCTCGCTCATCGGTCTCTGGCACGATATTGCGCACGGGGTTTTCCATTTCGAGGGCAAGGTCTGGCGTACCCTGCCCTTGCTCGCGTGGAGGCCGGGCGATCTGACGCGGGAGTACATTCACGGCGCGCGCGCCAGGTTCGTTTCGCCGCTCGCGTTGTTCCTTTTCTCGGTATTCTTGATGTTTGCGACGTTCGAAAGCGTCGGTGGGCCGATCGGACTGGACCTCGATCGAGCAACGATGACCAATGGCGTGAAAGTTCACGCGCCCGCCATGAAAGCTGACCTTGCCAAGGAAAAGGCCGGGCTCGCTGGACTCGAGGCTGACCGGGGCAAGATCGAGAAGGGTACCATCTCGACGACCGACATCGACAGCCGCATCGCAAGCTCGCGCAGCGACGTTCAAGCTATGACGGCTGCCGATGCGATGATGACCGGCCTGTCCACTGATGGCCTGTCCACTGATGGCC
>JAYTHT010000171.1:0-15995 GCA_043732365.1 Novosphingobium sp.
AGCGGCAGGAAACTGGCCGGAAACAACCCGCTCGCCATCGCCAGGCCCAACGCGGGCAGCACGCCGATATGATGCGCGATTGCCTCAACCCCGCCAAACACCGCCAACACAACCACCGCGCAGATCGCGAGCGGCACCATGATCCGCCGCCCGCGTTCACCGGTCAACCGATCACGGCGCCAGCGCAGCAGCGGGCCGATGGCCATGACCGCAAACATCGGAATGGCAAAAATCGCCGCGACCGGGTTGAAATACGGCGCGCCCACCGAAACCTTGACGCCATAGGCCTCGGTCAGCAGCGGATAAAGCGTGCCGATCACGACAATGCCCAGGATGCCGCAAAGCATGACATTGTTGAACACCAACGCCGCTTCGCGGCTGAGAAACGAAAACCGCGCACCCTCGGTCACGGTCGATGCACGCACCGTAAACAGCACCAGCGCACCACCAATATCGATCGCCAGCAGCGCCAGAATGAACGCGCCGCGTTGTGGATCGACGGCAAACGCATGGACCGATGTCAAAATGCCCGATCGCACCAGAAACGTGCCGATCATCGACATCGAAAACGCAACAACGCCCAGCATCACCGTCCATGCGCGCAACGCATCGCGGTTTTGCAACACCGACACCGAATGGAGCAGCGCGGTCGCCGCCAGCCACGGCATCAGCGATGCGTTTTCGACCGGATCCCAGAACCACCAGCCGCCCCAACCGAGCGTGTAATAGGCCCAATACGACCCGGCGGTGATCCCCAGCGTCAGGAATATCCACGCGCCGAGCACCCAAGGCCGCATCGCGCGGGCAAACGCCGGCCCGACATTGCGCGTGACCAATGCGCCAATCGCAAACGAAAACGCGATCGAAAGCCCGACATACCCCACGTAAAGCGTCGGCGGATGGAACGCGAGGCCCATGTCCTGCAGCAGCGGATTGAGCCCCTGCCCTTCATCGGGAACTTGCGCCAGCCGGGCAAACGGGTTCGAAGCGAACAGCAAAAAGGCATAGAAACCCAGGCTGATAAATGCCTGCCCCGCCAGCGTCGCGATCAGCGTGCGTTCGTCCAGCTGGCGCTCGATCAGCGCGACCACCGCGCCCGCGACGGCCATGATCGTCACCCACATGAGCATGCTGCCTTCGTGGTTGCCCCACGTGCCGGCGATCTTGAAAATCAGTGGCTTGGCCGAATGGCTGTTGTCGACCACCAGCTTTACGGACAGATCGGTGGTGACAAACAGCATGATCAGCGCGCCAAACGAAATCAGCACCAGCACGCCCTGCATCACCGCGACCGGACGCACCAGCCCCGCGATCTGCGCGCCCTGAGGTCGCAGCGCGAGCCCACCCGCCACGAGTTGCAACGCCGCCAGCGCCGCCGCCATCCACAGGATTGCCAGGCCGAGTTCTGCGATCATTTTGTCAGATTTCTCATTTGGTTTGCGCCACCACTTGCTTTGCGTCGCTGACGGTCATGTTTTTCATCTCGCGCGGGACATATTTTTCATCGTGTTTGGCCAACAGGTTGTCGGCTACAAACATGCGACCATCCATGCGGCCCTCGGCCACGACGCCCGATCCTTCAACGAACAGATCGGGCGTGATCCCGGAAAACTGCACCGGCACCCACGCTTTGCCGTCGGTCACGGTGAAATGGATGGTCACACCGTCGGGCAGCGTCTTGATCGATCCCTTTTCGACCATCCCGCCCAGCCGGACCGCGCGGCCCGGTTCGGGCGGATGCGCGGCCATTTCGCTGGGAATATAGAAATAGCTCGCCTGGTGGCGGAGCGCAAACGACGCGAGCAAGCCCGCGCCCATCAGCGCGGCTAGCGCCAGCAGGACCAGCACGAGCCGCTGGTGCTTGGGCTTGATCATCGGGCTGCGCGTGGCATCGGCAGTCATTTGCGGCGCACCTTGTCCCGGCGCCGTTCGGCGCGGATCATCGCGATCAGCGACCAGGCAACCATGACCAGCATGCCGACCACACCGACACCCACCGCCGCCCACACAAAGGCCCATTGATCCAATCGTTCGTGCATATCGCCAGTCTTATCCCCCAGCCTTATCCGAGTGCCTTGCGGCGCAGGCGCGCCTCGGTCTGGATTTCGGCGAGCAACATGCGCATCCGCGCGATGACCACTGCGCCAAACACCAGCGAAAACCCCAGCGCGCCGATCAGCAAGGGCCACAGATACGTGCCATCGATCGATGACCGCCCCAGCGTGATCGACGCCGGTTGATGCAGGCTGTTCCACCACACGACAGACCGGTTGATGATCGGGACATTAATCGCACCGACCAGGCCGAAAATCGCGGTCACGCGTCCGGCGCTGCCGCCGCTCGTCGCATCGCGCTGCGCCGCCTCGGCCAGCGCAATATAGCCGAAATAGAGAAACAGCAGCACCAGAAAGCTAGTCAACCGGCCATCCCAAACCCACCAGGTGCCCCACGTAGGCCGCCCCCAGATCGATCCTGTAATCAGCCCCAGCGCCGTAAACACCGCGCCCGGCACCGCCGCGGCGCGCGCCGCGATCCCGGCCAGCGGATGGCGCCAGACCAGTTCGGCCACGCTCGCCATCGCGATCGTCGACCACCCGGCCATGCCCAGCCATACGCACGGTACATGAATGAACAGGATTTTGACAGTGACGCCCATCAGATGATCGGGCGGCGCAAACGCCACGCCCCACGCCAACGCGCCCAGCCCCAGGGTCAGCCCCGGCACCAGCAGCACCGGCAACAGCCAGCGCGCGATGCGCAGAAAACGGGCAGGATTGGCAAAACCGTGCATGAAAAACGCTGCATTTTCCCGATTGGCAAAACCGCCGAACGCGTCCTGCCACAAGTCGGCTTGGCCGTACAACGGCTCTGATCAAAACGCGACCCGCCAAACCGGAGATTTCGCCGATCAATGAACGCTGATCAATAAACCAGGGCCAGCCCGCAACATAGTGCGCCGCAAGCCAACGCTTATCAGCGGTACCGATGATTGCAAAAGGGAAAATGGGGCGACCGATGGGTTTTGAACCCACGACCTCCGGTACCACAAACCGGCGCTCTAACCAACTGAGCTACGATCGCCACAAGAGGCATCCCTTTGCAGAAACAGCGAGTAAATGAAAAGCGAAAAATGTCCGATCGGTTGCAAATTGAGTGTGCGGCGCCCGCCTGCATCCCTCACCGCCTGATCGCGCAACAAAAAAGGCGGCCAAGGGCCGCCTTTTTCATAATCTCGCCCGATGGGGTAGGCCTGCGATCAGCTCTTTTTGAGGCTAAGTCCGCCAAAGCGCTTGTTGAACTGTGCCACGCGGCCACCCTGGTCGAGCATACGCTGCGCGCCAGTCCATGCCGGGTGCGAAGTGGGATCGATGTCGAGTGCCAGCGTGTCGCCTTCCTTGCCCCAGGTCGAACGGGTCTGGAAAATGGTGCCATCGGTCATCTGGACATTGATGAAATGGTAGTCGGGGTGAAGATTGGCCTTCATGGAACTGCTCCTGATTGCAGCCGGTACCGACCGGCCGCAGGAAATGCGATGCGCGCCACTAACGGAAAGCGTGCGCGTTGTCGAGGCGCGTTTTCCTTGAAACGGACAGAGCTGTTTCAAGCAAGACCGCACACATCCGACCACTCACGCAGTGTAGTGATGCCGTGGCGGGTCTGGGGGCGGGCTGCGGCAGTGTTCAAAATCCGCTCCTTTGCGGATTTAGAACAAAATTACGCGTCCGCGATCATTGCGGTAAAGCTGCACTCTGTGGCGATCTTGTCGCCGAGCATCGCCCTGCCTGCGAATTTGCAGACGCGCGAACGCTTTTGTGTGAATTCGACATGCAGGTCCAACAAGCAGCCCGGCAGCACCGGGGTGCGAAATTTCGCCTCCTCGATGGCCATGAAATAGACGAGCTTACCCGTACCGGCCAGGCCCAGCGATTCCACCGCGAGCACACCAGCGGCTTGCGCCAGTGCTTCGATCTGGAGGACGCCGGGCATGATCGGACGTCCAGGGAAATGCCCCTGGAAAAATTGCTCGTTCATGCTGACCGCTTTGACCGCGTGGATCCGCTCGCCCACGACGAGTTCGACCACACGATCAACCAGCAGCAGGGGATAGCGATGCGGCAGCGCCGCCATCACCCGGGTTATGTCGAACGCCAGCGGTTTTTCAACCGCTGGCGTTTCACCTGATCGCAGATCGGTCATTGACCGATCAGCGACCTTGCGGTGCCTTCTTTGCAGACGCTGGTGCCGCAGCACCGGTCTGGGCTGCTTCGGAAGCGGCGGCGGCCTGCTGCTGCGCCTGCTGTTCACGCTGCTGACGCGGCAACCAGCCGGCAGGCGGGGTAACGCCGACCGAAGGCACGTTCAGATTGACCTGGTCGAGGATATCCTGGTTCAGGTTATACGCCTGATCCGCCTTCAGCACCGATTGCGCGTCGAGCACGATGGTGATGTGGCGCTTGACCATCGCAGCCTGGGTCGCGACTTCGAGCTTGTCACCGATTTGTTCGAGCACAAACTGGCGCGCCAGGTTTGCCGGTTCGACAATCTGTTGCAGTTCGCGTTCGCCAGCTTCCTGGATCTGCTGGATCTGAGCGTATTCAGCCTGCAGCGCGCCGCGTTCCATCTTGCCGCCTTTGGCATCGGCGTCGAGTTTGGCGTACATCGGCTTCAACTGCACCTGCAGCTGAGCCTTGCGCGTGTTGGCCGCGTCGATCTGCGGCTTGTAAACGGTTGGCAATTGCGCGATCGCCGCCTTGTAGGCGTTCGACGATCCGACAACGGCGGGTTGGTTGGCCACCCCGAGACCGGGGACAACGGTGCCACCGGCAGTCTGGGCGATAGCAGCCGGAGCGGCAGCAAGCGAAAGACCCGCGACGAGCGCGGCAGAAACATGACGAAGTTGCATCAGAACTGGGTTCCCACGTTAAAGCTGAAAGTTTTACGAGTATCGCCGTTTACGTAAGTCAAAGCTCTGGCGATATCGATACGGAATGGACCAAACGGCGAGTTCCAGTTGACCCCGATGCCGATAGAAATGCGCGGCCGCGGGCTGTCCCCCACAAAATCTTCCTCGAATTTTTGCGAAATGGCATTGGCAGTGCCGTTCGAAGCGGATGGATTGGTCGTAGACTTACCCGTCACCGCGTCGGTGTAAAGGATCGTTGTACCGACCGTTGCCGGAGCCGTCACACCGAACACTGCGCCCGCGTCCACAAAGATTGATGGTCGCAGACCCAGTTCGCGCGCACCCGAACCAAGCGGAATTTCCATCTCGGCATGGCCGAGATAATAGAACCGGCCACCCAGCGCGTCGTTGACAAATGTCTTGGGGTCGGTGCCGACCGTCCCGAGGTTGCCGCTCACGGGGTCGTATCCGGTGTAGAATTTGCGCAGTACGCGTGGTCCAACGCCGCGAATGTCAAAGCCGCGCATTTGCGGTTCACCCAGGAAGAAGCGGTCGGTCAGGCGAACCGCATCTTCAAAGGCATTGGGCGCATTGTTTTCGAGCGCGTGGATCGCACCTGCCTCGCCGCGCAGCGAGAAGATGAAGCCATGGCCAACATTGATATAATGCGCGGCATTGATCGTCGCGCGCACATATTTGACCGTACCGCCCAGCCCCGCGACATCCCCGCCCAGGATGAACGTCGTACCCTTTGTCGGATGCAGCCGGTTGTCCAGCGTGTCGTAAACATACGACGCGCCGATGATCGAACTGGTCCGGTTGCCGATCGCATCGCACAAGTATTGCCCGGCAAGGTAAACCGAGCAGGCCCCGTTGATGTAATACGTCGCCTGATCAAGCGTCACTTGCTCGTAATTGAGCGTGTAGCGGCCGATCAACGAGCTGAACTCTGTCAACGGCACCCCGGCGCGAACCTGGAAACCGGTTGTGTTCTGTTTGTACGTCGTGTTGCGATTGGCATTGTAGAAGTTAAAGCTCGACGTATCGCGGCGATAGACATCGACGCCCAATGATACGTTCTTGTCCGACACATACGGTTCGGTAAAGTTCAGCTGCACCGCTTTGGAATACGCGGAATAGTTGAGTGTCGTGCCGATCGTTTCGCCGCGACCACGGAAATTGTTCTGCTGGATCGATGCCTGGAAAATAAAGCTTTCGAGGCTGGAATAGCCCGCCGAAAGCTGTAATTGGCCGGTTGGTTTTTCTTCCAGATTGGCTTCAAGCGCGACCCGGTCGGCGGTTGCGCCCGGTTTCTGTTCGATTTCAAACTTTTCCTGGAAATACCCCAGCGATTTGATGCGGTTCGACGACCGCTTGATCTGGTAAGAATTGAACGCATCGCCTTCGCTCAGGCGGAATTCGCGGCGCACAACTTTGTCTTCGGTCAAAGTGTTGCCGTTGACATCGATGCGTTCGACATAAACGCGCGGCGCCTCGGCAATGCGGAATGTGACCGACATGGTCAGGTTGTCTTTGCTGCGCTGAAAATCGGGGCGCACATCGGCAAAGGCATAGCCAAAGCTGCCGACGGTCTCGGTCAGCGCGTCGACGGTCTCTTCGACCGTTTTGGCGTTATACCATTCGCCCTTTTTGATCGCAAGCCGCTTGGCCAGTTGATCACCATTGAAGTCGCGCAACTGGCTTTCGACTTTGACGTCGCCAAAGTGGTAGCGTTTGCCTTCCTCGACCACATATGTGACGATAAAGTCTTTCTTGTCCGGGGTCAGTTCGGCCACCGCCGACACCACGCGGAAATCGGCATACCCTTGCGTCAGGTAGAACTGGCGCAGCTTTTGCTGGTCGAATGCCAGCCGATCGGGGTCATAGCTGGTGCCCGACGAAAACACGCGGAACGACCGCGCCTGCTTGGTGACCATTTCGGTGCGCAACTGGGTGACCGAAAACTTGTGCGCGCCGATGATGTTGATCTGTTGGACTTTGGATTTTGGCCCTTCAGAAATTTCAAACACAATATCGACGCGGTTCTGGTCGAGCAGGACCATTTTCGGTTCGACCGAGGCTGCAAAACGACCCTCGCGCTTGTACAGCTCGATGATCCGGGTGACGTCGGCGCGCACTTTCGACCGGGTAAAGATCTGGCGCGCGGCCAGCTTGATTTCGGGAAGGATCTTCTCGTCCTTCAACCGCTTGTTGCCTTCCAGGATGATGCGGTTGACGACTGGGTTCTCCTTGACCTCGATCACCACCGCGCCACCGTCATTGCGCAGGCGCACGTCGGAAAACAGCTCGGTCGCAAACAGGTCTTTCAGCACCTGATCGGCGGACGCCTGGGTATAACGATCGCCTACATGCATGCGGATGTACGACAGGATGGTATCGGATTCGAGCCGCTGCGCCCCATCGATCGAAATCGATTTGACCATCTGCGTGCCGTCAGCTGACGGTGCGGGCGCGCTTGGTGCCACTGGCGCCGGGCCATCGAGCGCAATCGGTACGGTCCGGCCGGGACGTGCGCCAGCGGGCGCTACGGCAGCGGCTCTGGCTGGCTTTGGCGTGGCCACTCTGACCACGGCGGGCCGGGTGGTTCCGCGCGCTGGTGCTGCTTGCACCGGTGCGGGCGCTGGCGTCGGCGTTGGTATTACCTGCGCGGCATCGTCTGGCACGGGCGCAGCGGCCACAGCTTTTGCGGATTTGGCGGACTTTGCAGCCTTTAGTTTTGCCACTGCTGGCTTTGCCGTGCGATGCTTTGCCAGCAAAGCCCCGCCACGATGCTTTTCGGAAACCGGCGAGGTCGGCTCGGCAGTCGGCGTCGCTGCAGCCGCATCAGTCGTGGCTTGGGCTGCTTCATCCACCGCAGCGATCGCGCTGTCGGGTAAAACGGCCAGGCAACTGGTTGCCAGCAGCATACCAACCATGGCGGTCTTGCCAATCTGGCCAGCCGCAGTCCGGCACGCGTTCCTTGCAATCATCACCAAGCGCCATCCCGTCCTATTCAAGCAACCACACCCATCGGGGCCGCACACCAATGGTTACGATCCGCAGCCCTCTGCCCGAACCCGGCCGTCCGCGCAAGCAAGCTTGGCGCAAGTGAACGACATTGCGGCGCAAATTCCACGAAAAAATGCGCCCGAGACATTCGGCCGGGCACTCTGGCACGTACTCTGATAGCGCGATTTGCAACCGACGACACGTCGCATGCTGCAATCACCCCATCCACGCCCGTTAACGAACGGCTCGCCGTTACCCTCCGAACAGCTTTAGCGAGCTGACATCATTGAATGTGACGAACAGCATCAGTGCGACCACAAGCGCCAGCCCGGTGCCAAATGCCAGTTCCTGCGCGCGCAGGCTGACCGGTTTGCGGCGGATCGCTTCGGCCAGAAACAGCGCGAGATGGCCACCATCAAGCACTGGAATGGGCAAGAGGTTGATAAACCCCAGGTTGATCGAGATCATCGCGATAAACTGGACAAAATTCTGCCAGCCCGAAACCAGTTGTTCGCCGGACTTCTTGGCAATGTTGATCGGCCCGCCCAATTCCTTGGTATCGCGCCTGCCGGTCAGGATCTGATGCAGCCCGGTCACGGTCATGCCGATGATTTCGCGCGTTTCGTTAATCCCCTCACCCAGCGCGCCGATCGGGCCGAGCCGCCGGTGTTCGACAGTGGCCGGCGCGATCCCGAGGAAACCAACCGGCTGCGTGTTGCCGAATTGGTCGGTATCGATCTTGCGCGCCGGTGTCACCGGGATCATCAGGCGCTGCCCACCGCGATCTAATACTAGGTTCAGTCGTTCGCCGGGATGCAGCAGCACCGCCAGGCGGATATCGATAAAGCTGGTGATCGTCGAACCGTTCAAGGTCAACACCCGGTCGCCCGTTTTCAGCCCGGCCTGTTGCGCCACAGAGCCCGGCGCTACCTGCCCGATCACCGGCGTTGCGACCAATGTTCCGTATGCGAGCGCAAAGCCGGCCAGGATCAACACCGCAAGCGCCAGATTCGTAAAAGGCCCCGCCGCAACGATGATCGCGCGTTGCCACAAGGGCCGGCCCTGCAACGTGCTGGCGCGTTCGTCCGCCGACAACGACAGCCATTCCGCGCCCGGCTGTCCCGCGGGATTGCCATCCCCGGCAAACTGGACATAGCCACCCAGCGGCAGCATCGACAGTTTCCACCGCGTGCCGCGTTTGTCGGTCCAGCCCAGCATTTCCTTGCCAAAACCGATCGAAAACACATCGGCGCGCACGCCCAGCGCGCGTGCGGCCAGATAATGCCCCAGTTCATGGATGAACACGAGCGGCCCGAGCACGAGCGCAAAACCAAGCAGCGAAATCAACAGACCGGGGGAATGCATTGCCGTCACACACATAGCTCCATCAGGGCACCCATCAACGCGCGGGCACCATGGTTTCTTTCGCCCTGGCGCGCGCCTCCCGGTCGACCGCGATGACATCGTCAAGGCATTGCGGTGATGGCGGTAGGCCACAGGCTAGCACGTCTTCACAACATTGCACGATCCGGGTGAACGCAACCTGTCCCGAAAGGAACGCCGCGACCGCGATTTCATTGGCCGCGTTCAGCACCGCCGCCGCTGCACCGCCCGCTATCACCGCTTCGCGCGCCAGGCGCGTCGCGGGAAAGCGCAATTCGTCGGGGTGGCGAAAGGTCAATGTGCCGATTTCGGCCAGATCGAGCGGTTCGCACGGCGTCGTCATGCGCGCCGGCCACGCCAGCGCCGACGCGATCGGCACGCGCATATCCGATGGGCCCAACTGGGCAAGCGTCGACCCATCGCGGTATTCGACCATCGAATGCACGATCGATTGCGGGTGGATCAGGATGCGCAACCGCTCCACGCCCACCGGAAACAGATGCCAGGCCTCGATGAATTCAAGGCCCTTGTTCATCATCGTCGCCGAATCGACACTGATCTTGGCGCCCATCGACCAATTGGGATGGCGCACTGCCTCTGCCGGGGTGGCCTGGTGCATGCGCTCGGTCGGCCAATCGCGAAACGGCCCGCCACTCGCGGTCAGCGTGATCCAGCGGACATGCGCGGGATCATTCCCGGCCAGGCACTGGAAAATTGCATTGTGTTCCGAATCGATCGGCAACAGCGTGGTGCCGTGCTGCATCACTGCGCGGGTCATCACCGCGCCTGCCGAAACCAGCGCCTCCTTGTTGGCGAGCGCGACCGTGCGCCCCTGTTCGATCGCCGCCATCGTCGGCGCCAGCCCTGCGCAGCCGACGATCGCCGCCACTGTCAAATCCACCGGACGTTGCGCCGCCTCGATCAGCGCCGCCGCGCCGCCCGCTGACGCGATGCCGCTGCCCGCCAATGCCGCACGCAAATCCGCCAGCAGGGCTTCGTCGCCGATCACTGCAAATTCGGCGTCGAATTCGCGCGCCAACGCCGCTAGTGCCACAACATTGCTGTGCCCGGTCAGCGCGACAATGCGGAACGCATCGCGATTGCGGCGCACCAGATCGAGCGTCGATGCGCCGATCGAGCCGGTAGCCCCCAGGATTGTAAGCAAACGCATTATCGGTGCACCATTGCCGTAATCAAGCTGGCATAGCCAATGACAAAAAGTACAGCGGTCAAGCCGTCAGCGCGATCGAACAGGCCACCGTGGCCGGGTATCAGCGTTCCGGAATCCTTGACTCCTGCGCGCCGCTTCATCCAGCTTTCAAAGAAATCGCCCGATTGCGCGATGATAGCGGTCAACATGCCGTAAACTGCGACCACTGCCACGCCGCGCAAAGCGAAGAGCCATGCCGCATGGCTGCCGTGGTCCCACGCGACCGTATGAAACATTGCCTCAATAAAGCTGTGATAATACAAGCACGCAATCAGGACAATTGCCCAGGCACCGACGACCCCCCCACCAAGTCCGCTCCAGGTCTTTGACGGGCTGATCGAAGGGGCAATTTTGGGCCCACCGAACGTTCGCCCGGCAAAATAGGCGCCGACATCGACCCCGATCACGCTGGCGATGACCCACGGCAACGGCCAGAATGTGCCCACGGGCGCAAGCCAGACCACCATGCTGTATCCGGCCATGCCAAGATAGCCGAGACCTGCAACAAACCACAGCGCACGCACAACTGCGCGTTTCGTGAACGCGCAGACCAATTGGGTCCATTCAACCAGAATGCCCAGCACAATCGCGACGACAAATCCGGTCCAGACCCAGCCGCCCAGCCACAAGGCCAATCCGGCAATCGTGACCATGACCGCCGCAGAGACAACCCGGACGCGCAAGTCCGAACGCTTGCCCGCGACCGGCACGGCTCCATCAACGCCCGCCAAAACGCCGATCCCTTCGCGCATATTCAGCCATCGCGGCCTCCAGATGGTCGCGGCCGAAATCGGGCCACAGCACATCGAGGAACAGCATTTCGGCATATGCCGCCTGCCACATCAGGAAATTCGACAGCCGTACTTCGCCCGATGTGCGGATCATCAGGTCGAGCGGCGGCAGGTCAGCGGTATCCAGTTCGGCCGAAATCGTTTCAGGGGTGATGTCGCCTTTGGCGGCGGCGGCGCGCGCGGCCCGGGCGATTTCGTCCTGCGATCCGTAATTCAGCGCCACGACCATGACCATGCCGGTGTTGGCCGCCGTCCGGTTGAGCGCGTTTTCGAGCAGCGCGATGATCTCGGGCGCAAATGCGCCGATATCGCCGATAATTTTCAACCGGATGTTGTTGGTCGCAAATTCATCGAGATCGGCCAGGATGAAACGCTTCAACAGCCCCATCAACGCGCTGACTTCGTCCTCTGGCCGGCGCCAGTTTTCGGTCGAAAACGCATACAGCGTCAGCGCGGCCAGGCCCAGTTCAGCAGCGGCGCGCACGGTCCGGCGCACCGCCTCGACCCCGCGCTGATGCCCGATCACGCGTGGCAGGTGGCGTCGTTTGGCCCAGCGACCATTGCCATCCATGATGATCGCGATGTGGCGCGGCGCGCCGATTGCCGGATTGGGCTCGCTGTGGACTTCGCTGGCCGGCAATACGCTCACCGTCCCAGGATTTCCTTTTCCTTGTCCGACGCGGCGTCATCGGCGGCCTTGATGATCTCGTCGGTCAATTTCTGCACTTCGGTTTCGGACCGCTTGCGATCGTCTTCCGAAATTTCCTTCTTGGCCTCGTCAATCTTCAGATTTTCCATACCATCGCGGCGCACGTTGCGGATCGCGATGCGCGCTTTTTCGGCGTATTGGCTGGCCAGTTTCGCCAGTTCCTTGCGCCGTTCCTCGGTCAAATCGGGGATTGGCAGGCGCAATGTATTGCCATCGTTGATCGGGTTAAGCCCCAGGCCTGCCGAACGGATCGCTTTTTCGACCGGGCCAACCGTCGATTTGTCCCACACTTGCACCGACAACATGCGCGGTTCGGGCGCGGAGACCGTCGCCACCTGATTTAGCTGCATCCGCTGACCATAGACCTCGACCATGACCGGATCGAGCAGCGCGATATTGGCGCGCCCGGTGCGCAGACCCGACAGGTCGTGGCGCAATGCCTCGACAGCGCCTTTCATCCGGCGTTCGAGATCGGCCTTGTCATATTTGGCCATGTCAGGATTCCTTTTTGACGATAGTCTGGGTGCCCTCACCCGCCAGAACTTTGGCAAGATTGCCCGGTTCGCGGATCGAAAACACCACGATCGGGATGGAATTGTCGCGGCACAGCGCCACGGCAGAGGCATCCATCACTTGCAGGTTTTCGGCGAGTACGGTGTCGTAATCGATCGTGTCAAAGCGGCGCGCGTTGTGGTCTTTTTTCGGGTCTGCGCTATAAACGCCGTCGACGCTGGTGCCTTTGAACAGGGCATCGCACTGCATTTCGGCCGCGCGCAAGGCGGCGCCGGAATCGGTGGTGAAATAGGGCGCGCCAACACCGGCGGCAAAGATCACGACGCGGCCCTTTTGCAGATGGCGTTCGGCGCGGCGGCGGATCACCGGTTCGCACACCGCGTCCATCTGGATCGCCGATTGGACGCGGGTATCAACGCCCAGTTTTTCAAGCGCCGATTGCATCGCCAGCGCGTTCATGATCGTGGCAAGCATGCCCATGTAGTCGGCTTGCGCCCGGTCCATGCCCTTTGCCGCGCCCGCCATGCCGCGAAAGATATTGCCGCCGCCGATCACCAGGCACAGTTCCAGCCCGGTTTCCTTGGCCGCTTTGACTTCGGCGGCCAGACTGGCGACAAAATCGGTGTCGATGCCATACGACTGGCTGCCCATCAGGACTTCGCCCGACAGTTTCAGGAGGATGCGCCTGAATCTGGGCAAGGTCGGTGTCTGGGTCATGGGCAATCGGGTTTCCATTGTGAGGCTTGACGCTTACCGGGCCATTCGGCGCCCTTATACGCACCGCGCCCGGCGTGCCAAGGGTCGGCGGCGCAAATCAGGATGTAAAAAATCCCCGCGCCATGGTTGACGCGGGGATCTGTGTGTCAAAGCGCGCCGGTCTTGGCATCTGACCCGCACCTTGCGTTTGGGGAAGTCGGTACCGGCCCGCCTCCCCAGCCCAACCGCCCATTCATGATACGCTGTGGGCGGCCCGCGTCGAGGGAGCGAGCCGGTACCGACTTCGAAACTTGCTTTTCCGCGAGTTTCGCAATCAGATTCTTACTTGAGACCGGCGGCCGCAGCGACTTCTGCGGCAAAGTCGGTCGTTTCCTTTTCGATGCCTTCGCCAAGCTGAAAGCGGACGTAGTCGACCAGCGTGATTTTTACGCCAGCGGCTTTGCCGGCGGCCTCGATCACCTGGGCAACCGGGGTTTTGTTGTCCATCACGAACACTTGCGACAACAGCGCGTTTTCCTTGGCGTATTTGGCCATGGCGCCATCGACCATCTTGGCCTGCACTTCGGCGGGCTTGCCGCTTTCGGCGGCCTTTTCGGCGGCGATCTTGCGTTCACGCGCGATCAGGTCGGCGTCGAGATCACCCGCGTTCAGCGCCAGCGGGAACGCCGCAGCGATGTGCATCGCGATCTGCTTGCCCAGCGGTTCGAGCACGTCGGCACCAGCGGTCGATTCCAGCGCGACGAGCACGCCGATCTTGCCCAGGTTGATGGCGGCTGCGTTGTGCATATAGGGCACGACAATGCCCGATGTGACTGCAACATGCTTCAGACGGCGCAACTGCTGATTTTCGCCGATCGTGGCGACATTGTTGGTCAGCTTTTCTGTAACCGTGCCGCCATCAGGATATGCCGCGTCTTTCAACGCGTCGATATCGGCCGCAGCGGTGTCGAGCGCAACTTGCGTCGTCTTGCGCACGAAATCCTGAAACTGTTCATTCTTGGCAACGAAATCGGTTTCCGAATTGACTTCAACCGCAACGCCGTTCAGCCCGGAAACGGCGACTCCGACCAGACCTTCGGCTGCGGTCCGGCTCGATTTCTTGACCGCAGCGGCCAGGCCTTTGGCGCGCAGCACGTCTACCGATGCTTCGAGATCGCCACCGGTTTCGTCGAGAGCTTTTTTGCAATCCATCATGCCGGCGCCAGTGCGCTCGCGCAGGGTTTTCACGTCAGCGGCGGTATAGGCCATTGCGTTCGTCCTTTGTCGTTAAAACAGGTGGGGCCGCAGCAAATTGTGCTGCGGCCCGTATGCGTAAACCGCGACTGTTCGGTGACACCGGGCCACCGCCGTCAGGTTCAGGCGGCTATGTCAGGTTCAGGCTGCTATATCAGGTTCAGCCTGATATATCAGGTTCAGGCTGGCGCGGTGGCTTCTTCGGCAACCGGCTCTTCCATCGCACCCAGGTCCACGCCCGATGCGATCGCAGCTTCGCGGCCACCACGGGTGGCGGCGGCGGCAACGGCTTCGCAATAGAGGCGGATGGCGCGGCTGGCGTCGTCGTTTGCCGGGATCGGAAACGCAATGCCCTGGGGCGAAACGTTCGAATCGAGAATGGCCACGACCGGGATACCCAGCACATTGGCTTCCTTGATCGCCAGTTCTTCCTTGTTCGCGTCGATCACGAACATCACGTCGGGAATTCCGCCCATGTCACGGATGCCGCCAAGCGACAGTTCCAGCTTGTCGCGTTCGCGCGTCAGTTGCAGGACTTCCTTTTTGGTCAGACCCGCAGTGTCGCCCGACAGCTGTTCTTCAAGCGACTTGAAACGCTTGATCGAACCCGAAATGGTCTTCCAGTTGGTCAGCATGCCGCCCAGCCAGCGGTGGTTGACATAATGCTGACCAGCCGCGCGCGCGGCTTGGGCAATGGGTTCCTGCGCCTGGCGCTTGGTTCCAACGAACAGCACTTTGCCACCATTCTGCACGGTCGCTGCGATGAATTCGAGCGAACGGGCAAACAGCGGAACGGTCTGCGACAGATCGAGAATATGGATGCCGTTGCGGGCGCCGAAAATGTACGGCTTCATCCGCGGATTCCAGCGATGGGTCTGGTGGCCAAAGTGCGCGCCAGCTTCGATCAACTGAGTCATCGTGACGACAGGTGCCGCCATAAGCTAATTCCTTCCGGTTAGACCTCTGGACGGAAGGAACCCGACGCATGCAATGCGGGGGGCACCGGTATGTGATCCGCCCATGTGGAGTTACATGGTGTGTACCGCACAAGCTACGATTTGGGCAAAGCGCCCGAATCTATGTGCAATGCACATGCGCCTAAACCCTGTTCCATCAAAAATCCACCTGAAATGCAATTTAAGCCAATTGTCACCGGGCCCACGAATCAGGGTTTCGAATCACGTCAAGGGCGCGGGTCGCATCCAAATGCATCCACTGCGGGGCAAACACTTAGGGAAAATACCCTGGATTGCTTCGGATCGGATCGGAAAAAACACGCTTTGTTCCACGGCTTGCGGCAAACTTAAGGGGTAATGCGGATCCCCGCTTGACGAGAAAGAACAAAAGTGGAACAAAGAGCGGGTCGAAGCACTGGGCCCTACGTAACAAACACTTGGTACGGAACAATGCGGCGACACGCACAGTTATCCACAGGCATGCCCCAGTGGGTGAACCCCTTCCATGCACACGCAATGCTGCAGGCCTCAGCCTGTCGGCGTACCAGTTTTGATGTTCGGCCAACCCTGA
>JAYTHT010000172.1:0-1529 GCA_043732365.1 Novosphingobium sp.
GCTGGCGTAGATTTTACCACGTCGCCCCGCCCAATTTATTCTGCGGGTAACCCGAATTTGAAACCGACTACCGGTAACAACTTCGATCTTGACCTCGAATATTATCTACCACACGGCGGTATCATTCAGATCGGCGTGTTCGACAAGGAATTTAAAAACTATATTTTCCGAAGCGCGCAGGTCAACCAGCCGAACCCAGTCTTCCAGGGCCAGAATGGCGACTTCGTGACATTCGTCAACGAAGACGCTTACGCACGCGGTATCGAAATCGCCTATCAGCAGAAGCTGACGTTCCTGCCTGGCGTGTTCAGCGGACTTGGCGTCGAAGCCAACCTGACTTTGGTCAAATCGCATTTCCGTGAATACGCCGCCGCCGTCAGCGGCGACGGCACTGACCAATACGGCAGCCTGCCGGGTACGTCCAATGTGACCTGGAACCTTGCGGGATTTTATGAAAAGGGCCCGATCGCCGTTCGTCTGTCATCGCAATATGTCAGCGCCAGCCTGTTCTCCATGAACGGCGACCGCAGCCTTGATACCATCCAAACAGCGCGCCTGACGATGGATTTGACCGGTAGCTACAAATTCAGCAAAAACTACGAAATTTTCTTCGCCGCCAAAAATCTGCTCAATACCCCGCTGCGTTACAACGACGGTGCGTCGTACCGGACCCAGCAAATTGAATACTACGGCGCGACTTACGAAGGCGGCATCCGCATCAAGTTCTGATAATCTGGCCCGAGCATATGGCTACGCCGAAAGCTCGGGCCAATATCCTGACGCCCCGTGGGCTGCCGAACAGTCCGGACCAATAGCAAGGCATTGAGCCCCGTGCTTATACGGCTCGTTAGGCGGAAATTACCGGATATGGCGGGACAATATCGGACGGCCGCCCCCAATTCCGGTCGCCCCGATGCAAACGCATTTTTTAAAGATGCGCCAAACGAGCGCGATCGGATTCAGCCCGCGACCGGGCTTGCGATCGTGCCGCGATCTGCCACGCCCGATGGACCTTGATTGCGCCTGGCACGGTCAATCGCCGCAAGCTGACATCATTCAAATCGATCCAGGCTTATAACGAAACCGCCGGCGGCCATGGTCAGGTTCTGGGTATAATTGGAGTTGAACAGGGCGAATTACTGAAACACCTCCAAAAAATCCCCCGATTGACGTGCGGCAGCATGGTGACGCTATGCATGATGTCCCGCACTCGGCATCTACCTTACTTGACCTGACTCACAATCCCGATCCCCGCATAAGCCAGATTCGCCACGACAGTCGCGAATTTCTGCAAGTCGGCGCCCGGGGCATTCGACACATAAATCACATCGTGGTCGTGCATACGAAAGCCTTGCGCAACGAAGAACGCGGCGGGGTCGCCCATGTCCAGGCGGTAAATCACCGGGACGCGGCCATCGGGCGTGGTGCGAGAACTGGCCAGGGTGGCTGGATCGAGCGCGGCGGGGTTTTCCAGGCGGAACAGGAATACGCCGTGCAAGTTGGCGCGGCTGTCGTTTAGTCCGCCGGCG
>JAYTHT010000173.1:0-5373 GCA_043732365.1 Novosphingobium sp.
CTGCGGGCAGGCGGTGGAGTTGAACGAGCGCATCGATCGCGACGCGATAGACTTCGGCCTCGTCATCGGGCCACGCGTCGACATATTCGCGCATTCGCACATCGCCGAAATCCTCGATCAGGACAAAGCCGCTGGCCACATCGTCGGCCAGAATATGCGGCGGACGCAGGCCGTTTTCGTCGAGCCAGCGCGCCGCGCGCAAAAACGGTTCGGGGTTTTCACGCGGCGGCGGCGCATGCATCAGCATCGCGCCGGTCCCGGTTGGCGTACCATCAGCCCTGTAACCACTATCAGCCCTGTATCCACTATCAGCCCTGTGCACACGGAAATAGCGCCGAAATGAGGCATCGCCCGGCAGCGGTTCGATTGTTGCGCCTGCCCAGCCCTTGCTGGCCAGAAACGCTGCTGCGCCCGCAGGGACGCCATCTTGCATATTCAGGTCCATAACCCGCGCTCCTGCCAAACCCGCCCCGGCTCGACAATGGCCTGCCGCATGTTTTGCCTGATTTCGATGCGAATAGTCAGGCATGCGGGCTCGTGGCCAAAGCCACCAGCGTGATCAGGCCATTCGGCCAGCAACGCCGCGCCCTGGCGATAATCGTCCAGACCGATCTCTGCGGCCTCTGCCGGGTGCGCCAACCGATAGAAATCGGCGTGCACCACGGGTAACCGCACCGCCGGCGGATCATAAACCTCGATGATCTGAAACGTTGGTGATGGTACTTCGCCGTGATGCCCCAGCGCCGCCAAGATCGCGCGGGCCAGCGTGGTTTTGCCCGCGCCCAGATCGCCCTGCAACGCGACCACATCACCCGGTGCCAATGCGCCCGCAATCGTCGCGGCCAGGCGCCCCGTCGCGGCAATGTCGGGCAGATCAATCGTGATCATGGCAAAATGACCTGGGCGCTGGTGCCCTGCCCGGGCTCTGATGTCAGCTCGATCGTGCCCGAATGCGCCTCGATCAACTGGCGCACCAGCGGCAGGCCCAAACCGGTGCGCCGGTCCACACCGCGGCCATCGGGCGTCATCGCAAGGCCTTCCAGCGCCCGCGCCAGATGCGCCGGTTCCATCCCGCGACCGTTGTCCGATACCACGACTTGCACTTTACGGTTGGGCAGGCGCACGCAATCGATCAGGATCTTGCCACCGGGCGATGTGGCGGCAATCGCATTGTCGACCAGGTGGCCAAATGCGCGGCGCAGGCGGCGCGCATCGCCGGTTACGGTGCCGACCGTTGCCAATCCGCGCAAATCCAGCTTCAATCCGGCCTGCTCAATCCGGTCGGCGCGTTCCTGCACCAGTTCGGTCAGCAGCGCAAAGATCGCCACTGGATCGCGCGCCACGGGCAAAGTCCCCGCCTCGCCTTGCGACAAGTCGAGCACGGTTTCGATCTGTTCGCCCAGACGTTCGACCGAAACCAGAATGGCGTCGACATAGTCCCGCGCCACATCGGGCAATTCGCCCGCCAGACCACCCGACAGCATTTCGGCAAAACCGCGGATCGACGTCAGCGGCGTGCGGAATTCATAACTCATGTTGGCGATAAACCGGGTCTTGACCGCACCCGCCTCGACCAGCGCGGCATTGCGTTCGCGCAACATCGTCTCGGCTTTTTGCGAATCGGTGATGTCGAGCACGGTCAGCAACCCGTTGCCATCGGGCAACGGCACACCCGCAAACGCCAGATAGCGCCCATCGGCCAATGCCAATCGCCCGGTCTGTTGCCGCCGTTCCAGCGTCGCCGCCTCGATCACCTGGGCGATCGTCGCGATCTGTGCGGGGCGGCGCAATTTGGCGGCAATCTGCGTCAGGACGATATCGGCGCGCGGGTGTGTCGCCAGCAATTCCTCGTCCAGGCCCCAGTCGGCGGCAAAGCGCCGGTTCCACAATTGCAATTTGCTGTCGGGGCCAAACACCGCCAGCGATTCAAACAGATTGTCGAATGTCGCCGTCCGCGTGCGCAACAGCGTGTCGCGCGTCGCCGACAGCTGCAATTGTTCGGTGCGATCCTCGAATATCATCAGCAAACCGCCATCGGGCATCGGTTGTCCAACGACGCGCAAATGCGTGCCGTCGGACAGATGCCACGGTTCTTCTTTGGCTTCGCGGCTGAGGAACCAGCCCTGACGTTCGCGGCGCCATTCGGGGAAATCGCGCACTTCGGGCAGGCGCCCGCCATCGCGCAGCCGGTCGATTACGCGGTCAAACGGCGGGGTATCGACAACGAACGATTGGGGAATGCCAAACAGGCGCAAAAATGGCTGATTGACGAACACCAGATTGCGCCGGTCATCGAATTGCGCGATCGCCGCCGACATGATGTCGAGCATCTGGCGCTGCGCCGCGCGGAACCGGCGAAATTGCCGCGTCAGTTCCTCCATTTCCTCGATATCGACGGCATACCCCGCCACGCCATCTTCGCCCAGCGGCAAGTCGATCACCCGCATCGCGCGGCGCTGCCCGGCGATCGTTGCCGAGACCACGCGTTCGATCGGCATTCCCCGACCCAGTGCCGCCCGCGCGACATCACCGGGGGTGGCGCCGTCGACCGCCTCGACCAGTTCGGTCGCATTGCCCACGACATCGGCGCCATTGCGCCCGCCCACTGCGCGGACATAAGCGGTATTCACCAGCCGCAGCGCGAGATCGGGCCCGCGAAACCACATCGGCAAAGGCGCCGCTTCGATCAGGCCCGACAGCCCGGCGAAATCGGCGCGTGCGCCGGCGGTCTCGGCGCGCAAACGCCGCAATTCTTCTTCGCTCTGGGTGAAATCAAAAAACCACACGAGCGCGGCGCCGCCCGGCGAAATCTGTGGATTGGCCAGATGGCCGCGCACTGCCAGCACTTTACCCGTGCCTGCCAGTGACAAGGTCAGGTTGAACGGCGCCGCGGTCTTTTGCGTGCGCCGCACCGCATCGCTCAACTGCGAGAGTTGATATTCGTTCAGCCCCCGGTCGGTACCCTGCGCGCTGGCATCCAATTCCGACAAATAACCGGGCATCGCAGCAAACCCGAACCACCCGGCCAGCCGCGGCGGGCCTTCGATACGGCCATCGGCGCGCACCACCATCGGCAATGCCGGCGCATCATCGACCATCCGCCCCAATCGCCGCGCCAGTCGCGCGCTGGCCTCTGCCCGCCGCTGCCGGGCACGCGCCGCCAGCACCGCCCAGGCCGCCGCAACGGTCCATGCGGCCAGTAACAGCCCGATGAGGGCCCATGCGGCCTGGTTCAAAAACATCGCACTACGGCTAGGGGGGCAGGCCGTGAATTACAACGACCAAGCCGCCGGTCGCCCAACAAAACTGGTAAATTGCCAGGGCAGTACACCTGTGCATGCGATCACGACGCGCCGGACAGTTATCGCGACACGATCACCGTCAACGGGAGTAACTACCGGTCGAAATTGGCGCCCGTTAGGTTAAGGTCAAGTGTGGCATGCGTTTTAGATCACCTGCAATCCGGCCAAAAAACAAATCTGGGGTGCCCTTGCCGCGCCATCATGGCATCGCTACTTCGACAACGGTCGGACCAAGGTCCGCGCTAACAGAGGGAAACTTTGTATGGTTAAATTCGTTCCGTTCGCAATTGCCGCCGCGCTGGCGATGATCGTGGCGCCGGTCCAGGCTGAAGCCAAAGGCTGCATTCGTGGTGCGGTCGCAGGCGGCGTTGCCGGCCACTACGCCGGTCACCACGCCGTGCTTGGCGCAATGGGCGGCTGCGTCGCTGGCCGCGCGTATTACAGGCACAAGGCGGTGGTAGCGGCACAAGCCCATCCGGCGCCGCAACACCACTGATAATAATGGAGCGTCTTTGACACGCGCTCTGCCAGAAATAGGCAAAGGCGGCGGAGGTTTCCCTCCCGCCGCCTTTGTTTTGTGCCAAGCGCAATCGCGCCACCAATCAATAGCGGTAATGATCCGCTTTGAACGGGCCCGCTGCCGGGACACCGATATAGGCCGCCTGCTTGGGCGACAACGTAGTCAATTTTACGCCCAGTTTTTCGAGATGCAGCGCGGCGACCTTTTCGTCGAGGTGCTTGGGCAAAACGTGGACGTTGTTGTCATACTGTTCCGCTTTGGTGAACAGCTCGATCTGCGCCAACGTCTGGTTGGTAAAACTGGCCGACATCACAAAGCTGGGGTGTCCGGTGGCGCAGCCCAGGTTTACCAGGCGACCTTTGGCCAGGACAATGATCTGTTTGCCGTCGGGGAATTCAACCAGGTCGGTGCCGGGTTTCACTTCGGTCCATTTGTAATTCGACATCGCCGAAATCTGGATTTCGCTGTCGAAATGCCCGATGTTGCACACGATCGCCATCGGCTTCATCGCTTTCATGTGGTCGGCGGTGATCACGTCTTCGTTGCCGGTCGCGGTCACGAAAATGTCGGCGCGCGACACCGCGTCCTCCATCGTGACGACCTCATATCCTTCCATCGCGGCCTGCAAGGCGCAGATCGGGTCGATTTCGGTAACGACAACGCGTGCGCCGCCGTTGCGCAGGCTGGCGGCAGAGCCTTTGCCGACATCGCCAAAGCCTGCAACACAGGCAACTTTGCCGGCCAGCATCACGTCGGTGGCACGGCGGATCGCATCGACCAGCGATTCCTTGCAGCCGTACAAATTGTCGAATTTCGACTTGGTCACAGAATCGTTCACATTTATCGCGGGAAACGGCAGCTTGCCCTCTTTGGCGATGTGATACAGGCGGTGGACGCCGGTGGTGGTTTCTTCGGACACGCCCTTGATCGCAGCGACGCTCGCGGTCAGGTAGCCAGGCCTGGCTTTGACGAATGCTTTCAACGCCCGCTGGAATTCGATTTCCTCGGCATTGGTGGGTTCGCCCATGCTTTCGCCCGCTTCAATCCGCGCACCCCATAGCGCAAACATCGTGGCATCGCCGCCGTCGTCCAGGATCAGGTTGGTCGTCTGTGCCGCCCCGTCCTGACCAGTGCCATCGTCCCAATCGAAAATGCGGCCGACATAATCCCAGTACTCGGCCAGGCTTTCACCCTTGATCGCAAACACCGGAATGCCCGCAGCGGCAATCGCGGCGGCGGCATGGTCTTGCGTTGAATAGATGTTGCACGTCGCCCACCGCACGTCCGCGCCCAGTGCTGTCAGCGTTTCGATCAGCACGGCGGTCTGGATCGTCATGTGCAGCGATCCGGTGATGCGCGCGCCTTTCAACGGCTGCGACGCGCCAAATTCCGTGCGCAGCGCCATCAGGCCGGGCATTTCGGTTTCGGCAATGGCGATTTCTGCGCGGCCAAAGTCGGCCAGGCCGATGTCGGCGATAACGTAGTCGGGCTGGGTCACAAACAGCACTCCGGAATAAAATGGCAAAATGGGCCTGCACGCTGGCCTGCTGA
>JAYTHT010000174.1:0-5363 GCA_043732365.1 Novosphingobium sp.
CCTGCTGCTGCCGAGCCGCCGCACCGTGCGCACCGTGACCGAGGCCTTTGTGCGCGCCAGCGGCGGCGCGCTGATCCTGCCGCGCATGGTCGTGGTCGGCGATCTGGATCTGGATGAAACGCTCGGACCGGTGTTTGATCCGCTGGAGGAGGCCGACATTCCGCCAGCCATCGACCCGATCGTGCGGCAATTGATCCTGTCGCAGCTGTTGCGCGAAGAACTCACTGCGCAAGCGGGTGCCAGCGTACCGGGGGAAGCAGCCCTGCTGCGCCTTGCGCGCGGGGTTGGCGATACCATCGACCGTCTGTTGATCGAGGACATTACCCCCGAGCACTTGCTCGATCCGGCGGTGATCGGGCTCGTCGGCGATCTGGCCGAACACTGGCGCACGGCTACGCTGTTGTTCGCGCGGGTGCTGGCGCGCTGGCAGGCCGAACTTGCCGGGCGCGGCGCTTGCGATGCGCCAGCGCGGCGCAATCGCCTGCTGCACGGGTTGGCGGGGCGTTGGCGCACTGCGCCGCCGCCGCATCCGGTGGTCGCCGCCGGGGTGACTTCGGCGGCGCCTGCCGTAGCGGGGCTGTTGCGGGTGATTGCCGAAATGCCGGGCGGAGCGGTGGTCCTGCCCGATCTTGACCTGACACTTGATGATGCGGTGTGGGATGTGCTCGGCCATGCCGGTGCGCCCGCCGAAGACGGGCAGGTTTTCGGCAAGGGCGACATTGTCACCCATCCCCAATACCATTTGAAACTGCTGCTCAACCGTATGGGCATTGCGCGGGGCGAAGTGCAGCCGTGGCACCGCGCCGGGCTGTCCGCCGCGCGCCCGGCACGCAGCCGCGCGATTTCGAACTTGTTTCTGCCGCCGGTGGCGAGCGCGATCTGGGCGACTTTGCCCGCGCAAGACCGTGCCTTGAGCGGTGTACGTATCATGGAAAGCGCCCATCCGGGCGAAGAAGCGCTGGCGATCGCCATCCTGGTTCGCCGCGCGCTGGCGGTGCCCGAACGCCGCGTCGCGGTGATCACCCCCGACCGTGCGCTGGCCGAACGGGTGATCGGCCACTTGCAACGCTGGAATATCGGCGCCGATGACAGCGCCGGGCGGCCTTTGCCGCAGACCGCCGCCGGACGGGTGTTACTGTTACTGGCCCAAACCTGGGCCGAACGCGCCGCGCCGGTACCGCTGATTGCGCTGCTGGGCGCGCCACTGGTCCGCGCGGGCGAAGGGCGCGCCGACTGGCTGACCAAAGTGCGCCGGCTCGATCTGGGGCTGCGTGGCCCGCGCCCGGCGCCGGGCATCATGGGCTTGCGCGATCACTTGTCCGGCGCGCGGCGGCCCGATGTGGGCCTGATCGCATGGTGGGACGAGGTCGCACTGTTGCTGGCGCCGATATTGGCGAGCGATGAACCCGTGTCTCTGGCCTATGCGCTGGCGACGCTGGTGCAAACCGCCGAGGGGTTGTGCGGCGAAGGGCTGTGGGCGCAAGCCGACGGACGCGCGCTGGCGATGTTTGTCGAGAGCTGGAGCGCTGCTGCGGGCGATCCCGGTCTTGGCGCGACACTGGTGGACCCTGGCGAACTGCCCGCGCTGCTGCGCGATGCGCTGGATCTGGTGGCTGTGCGGCCGCCGTACGGGGGCCATCCGCGCCTGGCGATTTATGGATTGCTGGAGGCGCGCATGAGCCGTGCAGACCTCGTGATCTGCGGCGGTCTGGTCGAAGGGACATGGCCGGCCACGCCGGGCACCGATCCAATGCTGGCCCCGGCGGTCCTGCGCGCGCTGGGCATTCCCGGCGCCGATTTCCGCATCGGTCTGGCCGCCCACGATTTCGCCGCAGCGCTAGGCGCGCCCGAAGTCGTGTTGAGCCACGCCGCGCGTGACGCCGGGGGTCCAGCGGTGCCTTCGCGGTTTTTGTTGCGTATTCGCGCGATGCTGGGTGGGCAGGCGCAGATCGAAACCGATGCGGTGCTGTGGGCGCGCAATTTGGATCGGTCCGGTCGCGTGGCCCATCACCCACAGCCGCAACCGATGCCGAGCGCCGAACAGCGCCGCGTGGACATTGCCGCCACCGCGCTCGATCGCCTGCGCAGTGATCCATATCAGTTTTATGCGAGCGCGATCTTGCGCCTGTCATCGCTCGATCCGCTCGATGCCGATCCCAGCCCGGCATGGCGCGGCACTGCGGTCCATGCGATATTGGAGGCGTGGCACAAGGCGGGCGCGCCGCCGGGCGAACTGGTGCCATTGGCCGAAAACGCGCTGGCGCAGATGAACGCACACCCGTTGATGCGCGCGCTATGGGCACCGCGCCTGATCGCGGGGCTGTTGTGGATCGAGGAAGAACAGGACCGGTTGCTGGGCGAAGGGCGGCAAGTCGTCGCTTATGAACGCTGGGGCAACATCACGGTCCGTGGCGTGAGCATCAAGGGCCGCGCCGATCGGATCGACCGCCTGCCCGACGGGACGTTGGCGATTGTCGATTACAAGACGGGCGGGCCGCCCAAGCCGAAAATGGTTGAACGCGGTTTTGCGCTGCAATTGGGCCTGATCGGGTTGATTGCGGCCGAAGGCGGGATTGAGGATCTTATCGGGCTGCCCAACTGGTTTGAATACTGGTCGCTGGCGCGTCGCCGCGACGGGTCCGGCTTTGGCTGGATGGATGAACCGATTCTGGAAGGGCGCAAGCGCAGCGGAGTGCCACGCGCGGATTTCCTGCCGATGACCCGCAATTTTCTGCACGACGCACTCGACCGCTGGATTTTAGGCAGCGAGCCGTTCACCGCGCGGCTCAATCCCAATTTGCCGGGTTATACCGATTATGATCAGGTCATGCGGCTGGATGAGTGGCAGGGTCGCGACCCGGACTTGGGCCCAGAATCCGGCGCTGCGGCATGAGCGGCGCCAAATCTCTCGCCAGCGAAGTGCATCGCCTGCAAGCCAACCAGATGGCCGCCGTTGCGCCAGATCGCACCGTGTGGCTGTCGGCGTCGGCGGGCACGGGCAAGACCCAGGTCCTGACATCGCGCGTATTGCGCCTGTTGCTCGAACCCGGCGTTTCGCCCGATCAGATCCTGTGCCTGACTTTCACCAAAGCGGGCGCGGCGGAAATGGCCACGCGCATCGGCGAAAAACTCGCCGATTGGGTGCGTATGCCCGATACCGTGCTGGCCACGCATTTGCAGGCGATCGGCGCGCCGTTTGGTCCCGAAACGCTGGGCCGTGCGCGCAGCCGGTTTGCCGCGGTACTCGATTGCCCCGGCGGCGGGTTGCGGATCGAAACGTTGCATGCCTTTGCGCAATGGCTGTTGTCGGCGTTTCCCGAAGAGGCCGGTTTGCGCCCCGGATCGCGCGCGATCGAGGACCGCGACCGCGATCTGCTGGTGCGCAAAGTGCTGGTCGATCTGCTCGTGCGCGCGCAAGACAGCGGTGATACCGCATTTATCGAGGCGCTGGGCGCGCTCAGCTTGCGGATGGATGAAAGCGCGCTGACGCGGTTTTTGCTGCGCTGTGCGGGCGCGACCGAGCTGTGGATCGGCCCGGGTGCATGGCAATCGCCGCTGCGTCCGCGCATCAACCGATTGCTGGGCCTGCCGGCCGATGCCGACCGGGGTTTGCTGACCGCGTGTTTTGACGATGCGGCCCTGCCAATGGCTGCGCTGGGGCGGTGCCTCGACACATTGCGCGCCTGGAATACCAAAACTGCCAACGCCATGATCGCGCCGATTGCCACGTGGATTGCAGCCACGCCGGAGCAACGCGCCGAAACCTGGCAGGCCGTAACCCGCGCCTTGTTCACGCTCGAAGGCGAGCCCAAGTACCGCAAGAATCTTGAAAAACTCGACCCGACTTATGTCGATCATGCCCAGGCCGTGGGCGAGGCGCTGGAAGAGACGCGCGAATTGTCGTGCGCGCTTGCACTGGGCGATTTGCTCGACCCGGCGCTCGGCATCGGGCGGCGGTTTGCGCTGGCGTGGGCCGAGGCCAAATCGCGCGAAGGGTTTATCGATTTCGACGATCAGATCCGCGCCGCCGCCGCGTTGCTGACCGAACGCGCGCCGGCAGACTGGATCCGGTTCAAGCTTGATCGCCGGTTTGACCATGTGCTGGTGGATGAGGCGCAGGACACCAATCCCGCGCAATGGCGCATCGTGCTCAAAGGCCTGACCGGCGATTTCTTCACCGGCGAGGGCAAGCCGCGTTCGGCGGACACCCCGCGCACGCTATTTGTGGTCGGCGACTACAAACAGGCGATTTTCCGCTTTCAGGGCACCGGCCCTGAACATTTCCAAGCCGCGCGGGCGGAGGTAAAGGCGCAATTGGACGCGCTTGCCGATGCGGCGAACGATCCTTCGCTGGGACTGCTCGATCTGGGGCTGGGACGTTCGTTCCGCAGCGCGCAGCCGGTGTTGAGCTTTGTCGATGACGCGATCACCGCCATCGGCCATGAACGGTTTGGCCTGCCCGATGCGCCCGACCCGCATGTCGGCCACGCCATTCCGGGAATGGTTTGCCTGTGGCAACCGGTCGGCCAGGAAGTGGTTGGCCAGGAGGTTGGGGCAGACGAGGATGATTTGCCCGATCCCGGCGGCGAAGAAACCTGGCTGTCAGGGCCTGATCGGGACCTGGCCGGACGGATCGCGCGGCAAGTCAGGGCTTGGGTAGGGTCGGGGCCGGACGAAGGCTTTGCGCTCAGCAAGGGGCGGCTGCGCCGGGCCACGCCGGGCGATATCATGGTGCTGGTGCGCAAACGCGGCGCTCTGGCCGCGCTGATTGTCGCGCGGCTTCATGCCGAAGGCGTGCCTGTCGCGGGTGTCGATCGGTTGCGATTGGGCGCGCCGCTCGCAGTCAAGGATCTGGTCGCGGCACTGCGGTTTGCGGTGCAGCCGGGCGATGATCTCAATCTGGCCGGGTTGCTCGTTTCGCCGTTGATCGGCTGGAGCCAGGACGATCTGCTGGCGCATGGCTATCGTCCGGCTGGAACGCGGCTGTGGGATCATCTGCGCGCGCATGAAAATCCGGCGACTCATGCGGGCATGGTCAAATTGCGCGATCTGCTGGCGCGGGCCGATTTTACGTCTCCGGCGGCACTGTTGACATGGATTCTGGTCGGGCCATGGCAGGGGCGCAAAGTCCTGACCGCGCGCCTGGGCGATGACGCCGGCGATCCGATCGACGAACTGCTCAACGCCGCAATGGCCTTTGCCAGCAGCCATGTGCCCAGTTTGGCGGGGTTTCTGCAATGGTTTGCTGCGGGCGATGGCGATTTGAAACGCGAAGCGGGCGGGCAAAGCGATCTGGTCCGGGTGATGACCGTGCACGGGTCCAAAGGCCTGCAGGCGCCGATTGTGATCCTGGCCGATGCGAC
>JAYTHT010000175.1:0-1523 GCA_043732365.1 Novosphingobium sp.
TATGTGCCCATGCGGCCCATCGAGCGCATTGACGTCGATCAGCGCGTCGGGGTTGATCGATCCAAGCTTCATCAGGTCCAGCAATGTCGTACCGCCGGCGATGAAGTGGGTCGCAGGCGCAGAATCGTTCCCCGCGCCAGCGGCAAGTCGCACCGCCGCCGGGGCATCGTTAACGCGTGTATAGTGAAATGGTCGCATCGTTTCAGCCTTGTCGAATCTGGGCCATAATCTGGGGCGCGGCCTGCACAACCGCAGCCACGATATGCGGGTACGCTGCGCAGCGGCACAAATTGCCACTCATGTATTCGCGAATGTCTTCGGGCGAACCTGCATGCCCCTCTTCGACGCACGCGATCGCCGACATGATTTGCCCGGGCGTGCAGTATCCGCACTGGAACGCGTCTTGATCGATGAAGGCCTGCTGCATCGGATGAAGCGCGCCATCGGCACCGGCGAGACCTTCGACCGTGAGCACGCGCCCACGCACCATTGCGGCCAGAGTCAGGCAGGACAGGATACGCTTGCCATCGACGGCCACGGTGCAGGCCCCGCACTGGCCGTGGTCACAGCCCTTTTTCGTGCCCGTCAGGCGAAGGTGGTTGCGCAGTGCGTCAAGCAAAGTGGTGCGCGTATCGATGTCAAGGGTGTGGGCGTTCCCGTTGACCAGCAATGTTATCGTCATATGTTGCATCGGCACCTCACCTGGCTGCGGATGTCTGGCAGGGGCCGCCATCGCCGGATTTACACAAGCTAATGCGGTGCCGGCCGCCGCCGACCTGAGCACGTCGCGCCGCATTATGCCGCCCTCGGATTTTACGCTGCCCTGTTCCATATCGACCCGAATGATCAATCAAGCGGGATGTTCCTGAAGCGTTTTGTCAATTGTTTCACAAGGACGGCTCGCGCGCCGTGCGAGGGACAAAGCTCCGCTCAGATATGCAGACTGTTTGCTGAACGACCAAATCCTCAGCCAGTGAAACAATCCATCAGATCATGCGTTCAGTGATCGGAGCAAGGAGATTTGTCATGAAAGTAACGCCCCTGATCGCGTTCGCATTCGCCACCACGCTTGTATCAGCGCCCGCCATGGCAGCTGACGATGTGCCTTTTCTGACCGAAGCAATAAAGGGCGACAATACCGAAGTGGCGATTGGCCAGCTTGCCGAAAAGCGCGGGGCATCGCCCCAGACACGCAAATACGGCGCGATGCTGGTTCACGATCACGGGGCTCACCGCACAATGATTATCGCTCTGGACCGTAAGCTGGGCATCATACCGACCATGGCGCTATCAGACGCTGGTGCCAAGGCGAAGACCATGTTGGGCAACCTGCACGGCGCCAAGTTTGATGCGGCCTTTAAAGAGCACATGATTGCAGACCACACCCAGGACATCGTGAAGTATGAAGCGGCAGCCCATTCGGCACAGTCGCCCCGAGCGCGTGCTCTGGCACAACAAACGCTGCCCACGCTGCACACACACCTCGATCACGCCAACGCACTCTGAGCGACGCGCATTTTGGC
>JAYTHT010000176.1:0-1515 GCA_043732365.1 Novosphingobium sp.
TGGAATCTGCCGCAGATATGGCGTACCGGGCATCCCGATGATCGCAAGCTGGTGCGCGCGCTTGCCACGCCCGGGCTGGTTGCCGAAATGGAGGCCGCCCGGCGCGAAGGGTATGCCGATGGCAAAGACGAAACGCTGCCCGGTGACAAATTGCGTGCCGGGTTTGCCCAGTCGCTGATCCGCCATCACCAGCCCGGTTTTCTGACCGTATATCTGACTGCGCTCGATCATCAGCAGCATCTGACCGGGCCGGGTTCGCCCGAGGCGCAGCGCGCTTTGGAGGCCATCGATGGCCTGGTCGGTGAAGTGATCGCAATCGAGCGCCAGTTCCATCCCGATGCGGACATTGCGGTGGTCAGCGACCATGGCTTTGCCTCGATCGACACCGCGATCAACTTGTATCGCCCGTTTATCGATGCCGGGCTGGTGACAATCGATGCAGGCGGGAAGATCAGCGGCTGGGAAGCCACGCCATGGGCGACCGGCGGATCGTTTGCGATCGTGCTGGCCCATCCCGAAGACGCTGCCTTGCGCGCCAAAGTCGGCGCATTGCTCGATCGGCTGGCGGCCAATCCTGCGGCGCATATCGCGCAGGTGATTACCGGGCCGGCAATTGCGGCAATGGGCGGCAACCCGCGCGCGGCGTTCTATGTCAATTTGAAGATCGGCGCGGCCGCCGCACCGTTTATTTCGGCCGGTCTGCCCCTGACCCTGCCATCAAGCGCGTACAAAGGCATGCATGGCTATTTCCCCGGCGCGCCCGAAATGCGGTCCACGTTCATGATTGCCGGCCCGGGCATCGCCAAAGCGCGCGATCTGGGCGAAATCGATATGCGCGCCATCGCGCCAACACTGGCGCGCGCAATGGGCGCTGTGCTGCCCGGCGCCGAAAAGCCGCCGCTGCCGGTTCTGCCTTGATTTGGATCGTCGTACGTTTAATCTGAAGCGTCGCGGAATTAAGGTGCCTCTGGCGGGCAAGGGTTACACCCTTGCATCCCGTTATCTGGGGCGTAGTTCGCGATGGCGCGCCCTGCCGTGACGCGGCTGTCGTCTCCCGGCGCAAGGTCGAGGCGCAACCCGCATTGCGCGCGCCACGATCGATGAACTCGGGATGCAAGGGTATAGCCCTTGCCCGCCGGAGGCACTCTGGCATCAGGTATATCGCTGCACGCCTTAAAGCACCAACCCGGCGGTTTCGGGCAAGCCGCTGACCAGGTTCAGGCTTTGCACGGCGGCACCGCTTGCGCCTTTGCCCAGGTTGTCGAGCTCTGCGACCAGACGCACTTGGGCACCATCCTTGCTGGCGATTACGTGCAACCGCAGGCTGTCCCACGCCGGGGCGCCTTCGCGCAGCAGGATTTCGCTGTCGGGCGTTTCGTCGGCGACGCTGACCACCGGCGATCCGGCGTAAAACGCGCGCAAGGTATCGCGCAATAGCGCTGCGTCAGGCGCGCCGGGCATGATCGACAGCGGCAGCGGTATTTCGACCACCATGCCGCGATAGGCCGCCACCAC
>JAYTHT010000177.1:0-5331 GCA_043732365.1 Novosphingobium sp.
CAAGGCGGTGGCTGCAGGCACCTGGTTACAACGCAATCCGGCCAGCCGGTTTGCGTTTATCGCACAGCAGCCCGGCCAGGTACTGCTGATGGTGGACGGCGAATGCCATGCATGCGCCGGGCAGAGCGCCGCATTTGCGCAGGCGTTATGCGCGCGGGCATGCTTTGAGATCGACCCGGCGCTGGCCGGTTCGGACCACACAGTGGCCTTGCTGACTCAATTCTACAATCAGGGCAGCATTGCGTTTTAACGCGTCCCCTGGTGTCGGACTCGAAATTCGCTCTTTGGCGAGTTTCGCGGCAAGCTCTCAGGTGAGCAGTTTTTCGCCACGTTCGCGGATCAGGTTTTCGATCATGCCGCGCGCGAAACCCAGGCCGTTGGGGATCGTCACGTCGAACACCAGCGCGGCGTCGGTAATGTCCATGGTTGATGGCACGGTGTAGCCCATTGCGGTCGCTTCGACCGACAGGCGGTCCTGGTCGAGCCAGTGCAGCGCCAGACTGAGCGGGCCGCCGACCAGGGCGCTGGCTTTGTCTTGGGCATTGTCCATGCGCGCGGTGATGCGTCGGCGGACTTCGTCTTTGCCGAGCGCGTGGGGGATTTCCAGGCGCATCAGGGCATCTTGGTGCCGTCTTCGATCGCGTTGCCGTGGCGATCGTCGAGCGCAGAGCCATACCGATAGTCGAGATAGCGCGCTTCGGTTGCCAGGGAATCGATGTCGCCTTCGGCCAGGCGGCGCGACAGCGCATCGATTTCATCGCTGATCCGCGCAAGACCTTCGGTCAGCTGCGCGTCGGCCGTTTTGCCGCTGCGCGTTTCGTCGCGCAAATGCGCCGGGATGCGGGTATAGCTGGCGACCATGCCGGGCAAATGCTCTCCGATCAGGCGGCGCACATCGCCCACCGCGGGCTCGGCCGGGTCGATGCCCGCCAATTGCGTGCCGAGCGCGTCAAGCCGTGTGCCGATCGCATCCAGCTGGCGCGCGGCAGGCAAGGGCAGGTCGGCGCGTTGTGATTCAAGCCACAACTGCGTGCGGCCAACCGTCGCGCGCACATCGCCGCGATTGAGCGCACCCAGATCGGGAATTTTCAAGCGGGGATACGCGGTGAAAAACGCAACCGCTCCGACCAGCGCCAGCAGCGTCAGCATGAAACCGCCAAGGCCGATGCCGCCGATCACGACCCCGGCAACAATCGCGGTCAACAGGATCACGCCGATCGCCAGGCTGGCGCGCACCAATTTGCGCAAGACATGCCGCCGCTTCAATTCGGCCGAGCGGCGCCCGATCGAACGGCCAGATACACGGCGCCCGCCACTTTGCTGAAACGCCAGCGTATTGCGCGCAGCCTGCAGGATGTGCGCGTGGTCGGCTGCTTCGCTGCTCATGATCAGAAATCGCTATCGAGCGACAGCGCGGGATGCGCCGCGGAAATCCCCGGAGTCGCGCTGGTCGCTTGCGCACGGGCGATATAGGCTTGCGACTTTTCGACTTCGCTCGACAGCGTGGTCACTGTCTGTTTCATCGAATCGAGCGCTTTCAGCTTGAACGTGTCGATCGAATCCATCGTTTCATAGATGTTCTGAAACGCGCGTTGCAGCGTTTCCAGGGGGATCGTGCTCGATGCCGCCATCTCGTGGATTTTCGAGGTGTTGTCTTTCAACATCTTGCCGGTGGCATCGATGATATTGGCGGTCGTGGTGTTCAACGCGGTGATCTGTGCCAGGACCAGCCGCTGGTTGGTCATCGCCTGCGCCACAGTGACCGCAGTGCGCAGCGCGGCAACAGTCGTCGTGCTGGCGCGATCGACGCCTTTGACCAGTTCGACATTATTTTTCTTGACCAGATCGAGCGCGAGATAGCCCTGCACGGTCACGGCCATTTGCGTCAGCAGATCCTGCGTGCGCTGGCGGGTGTAGAACAACGCTGATTCGCGCACCGCTTTTGCCTTGGCCGGGTCGGTGTGATCGAGATCGATCGCCGCATCTTCCAGTTTCTGGTCGAGCGTGCGCGCGATGTGGATCATCTGTTCCAGCTTGCCCATCGCATCCCACAGTTTTGAGCGTTCGACATCGATCGCGGCGTTGTCTTTCAGCAATTCGTCCTTGCCCGACGCCAACCGGTCGAGAATCGCCTTGATGTGGCCCTGCGCCGACACATAGCCGTCGAAATAGCGTTTCACGCTGTTGCCAAACGGGATCACGCCCAGGAATTTGCGCCCCCCTGTCGTGACGCCCTTTTTGCCGGGGTCGAGATCCTCGACCGTGCGGCGCAGCGCGGCGAGGTCGGACCCGACGCCGCTGTCCTTGTCCATGGCGCGCACTGGCCGGTCGAGAAAGCGGTTTGACATGCCCGCCGCTGCCGAAATTTCCTTTGCCCCCATCGCGGTCAATTGATCGATGCGTTGGCCGAATTCGGGGCTGGCGGCGTCTTGCGCGATCAGGTCGGCGACAAAGGCATCGGCGCGCTGATCCAGTTTGGTGCGCGTCTCGTCGGCGATCGGTACCAGCCCGGCGGCCTGCGCAGGCGCGACCACGGGCACCGGATCGGGCGGGGTGAGCGTGATAACAGGTGCGATGTCGGCGCCGGTGCTGGCCATGGTGTCACTCGTCTGGAGGCGGTTGTTGCGTGCCAAGATGGCCTGCCTGACGCCGCGCTGCAAGAGACGTTGTCGATCAGGATTGGCAGTTGGTCGGAAACACCGCTAGCTTTGGCTGCTATGGATCGTCGTACTGTTCTTGGCGCAATGGGCGCCGCGCTCGTTCCCTTTCCCGCGCAGGCGGCGCCGGAGGGCCCCTTACACACTGGCAGGGCACAGCTTGGTGCGTTGGAACAGCAAGCGGGCGGGCGGTTGGGTGTCATGGTGCTGAACAGCGCCACCGGGCATGGCTTTGGCTGGCGCCAGGACGAACGCTTTTCGCAGTGTTCGACGTTCAAGCTGTCGCTGGCGGCGCTTGTCCTGTCGCAGATCGATGCGGGTCAGGCGCGCGGCGAAGATATCCTGCCGTTTTCCGTGCTCGACGTGCTGCCCGCATCGCCGGTGACGGGCGCGGTGGCCACAAGGATTGCGGCGGACGAAACTATGGCGGGGCACGAAGGCCTGCCGATCTTGACACTGGCGCAGGCGGCGGTCGAACGCAGCGACAATCTGGCCGCCAATCTGTTGCTGGCACGGTTTGGGGGCCCTGCGGCGGTGACGGCGTTTTGGCGCACCCTGGGTGATGGCATCAGCCGGTTGGACCACAACGAACCAGAACTCAACCGTGGCGGTCCCTGGGCGCACCAGGACACGACCACGCCTGCCGCAATGGCCGCGACGGTGGCGCGGCTGCTGACCAGCAACAGCCTGTCGGGCGAATCGCGTGCGCGGCTGTGGGGTTGGATGAAATCCGCGTCGACCGGGCGGGGGCGGTTGCGTGCGGGTTTGCCGACCGGCTGGCAGGCGGGCGACAAGACCGGCACCTGGTTCAACGCAGCGAAGGCCGAAGCTGGCACGACCGCGAAGATCAACGACATTGCGCTGGCGCTTGCCCCTGTGGGCGATGGCCACTTTCACGCGCCGCTGGCAGTGACCGCGTATTACGAACCGCAGGGCGAACGCGACGAAGTGCGCCCGGCGGACGATTTGGTGTTTGCGGCGGTCATGCGGATCGCGACCGACCCTGTGTCATGGAAGGCAAAGCAAAGATGATGCGGTGCGCGGTATTCGGGGCGTCGGGCGGAATTGGGGCCGCGCTTGTCGAACAGCTTGCGGCGCGCGACGATGTTGCCGCTATTTATGCAGGATCGCGTCGGGGAGCCGTGCCAGCGGGCCCGCGCATCCATCCGTTTCGCTTTGATGCACTCGATGACGAAGCGCTGGCCAACACGATGACAACCATCGGCGCCCCGCTCGATCTGGTGATTGTGGCAACGGGGCGGCTGATGCGTGCTGATGGCAGCGGGCCGGAAAAGGCGCTACGCCAGGTCAGTGCCGACGCCCTGGCCGAACTGTTTGCCGACAATGCGATTGTGCCTGCGATGATTGCGCGCGCGGTGCAGCCGCTACTGGCGCGCGACCGGCGTTGCACTTTTGCAGTGCTGTCGGCGCGGGTCGGTTCGATTGGCGATAACCGGCTGGGCGGCTGGCACGCCTATCGCGCGTCAAAGGCGGCATTGAATATGCTGGTGCGCACGATCGGGGTCGAATGGTCGCGGACCCTGCCGCAATCGGTGGCGGTCGCGCTGCATCCCGGCACGGTGGCGACCCCGCTATCTGCGCCGTTTCAGCGCAATGTCGCGCCCGAGCGGTTGTTTACGCCCGAGGTGAGCGCAACAGCCCTGCTGCATGTGATCGATAGCCTCGGCCCTGTCGACAGTGGCGGATTTTTCGCGTGGGACGGGTCACCGATACCCTACTGATCGCGCGCGCTACGCGGCGAGATCGTAAGGTTCGATTTCGCCGGTCAGGTATAGCTTCTTGGCTTTGGCGCGGCTCAATTTGCCCGAACTGGTACGCGGCAGCGTGCGTGGCGGGACCAGTTCGACGACGCAGTTCATCCCGGTGATCGCGCGGACTTTGTCGCGTATTTCGTTACGCAGGCGCAGGCGTTCCTCGGGGTCGGACACGCGGCAATGGACGAGCACGGCAGGCGCTTCTTCGCCCGATTCGGTCTCGATCGAAAACGCCGCGATGTCGCCCTGGTGGAACCCGGGCAACTGTTCGACGGCCCATTCGATATCTTGCGGCCAGTGATTCTTGCCATTGATGATAATCATGTCCTTGGCGCGGCCGACGATGAACAGATATCCGTCAGAATTGAGATATCCCATGTCGCCGGTATCGAGCCAGCCACCGATCATCGCCGCTGCCGTCGATTCGGGGTCGCGGAAATACGAGTGCATCACCGATGATCCCCGGCACAGCACTTTGCCGATATGGTGATGGGCTACGCTGACGTCGTTTTCACCGCGAATTTCAACTTCCATGCCGCGCACGGGCAGCCCGCAATTGACAATCGCGCGATAGCGGGCGGGGCGCGACAGATCGCGCGGCGATCCCGACAGGCGTTCCTCCTCGACCAGCTCGACCCGGATGCCTTCGCCTGGCGGCATCAGCGTGACTGCCAAAGTCGCCTCGGCCAGGCCATAGCTGGGCAGGAAGGCTGCGGCGCGGAAACCCGCTGGCGCAAACGCATCGACAAAACCCTGCATCACGTCGGGGCGGATCATGTCGGCGCCATTGCCCGCGACGCGCCAGCGCGACAAGTCAAACCGTTGCGCGACATCGGTCTGGCTGGAAATGCGGCGGGCGCAGATGTCATAGCCAAATGTTGGCGAATACGACAAAGTGG
>JAYTHT010000178.1:0-5328 GCA_043732365.1 Novosphingobium sp.
TTTTACGTCGTTGTAGTTGCCATATTCGACATCGGCAGACGCCAGGACTTTGCCCAGCACCGGCGGCGCGGTGTGGAAATCGACCACACCTGCTGTCGCGTTGCGCCCAAACAGCGTGCCCTGCGGCCCGCGCAGGACTTCGATCTGCGCCAGATCGTAAAATTCCCCCTCGAACAGGCGGGTATGAAACAACGGCGCGCCGTTCAGATGGACGGCAGTCGCACTGTCACAGGTTTCACCCACGCACAGATCGCCAATACCGCGGATGGTAAAGCTGGACTCGGTGAAGTTGGTTTTTGTAAATGTAATGTTGGGCAGCGACAGTTGCAAATCGCTGGTCGTCTTTATCTGTTGCTGTTCGAGCGCTTGTGCCGAAAATGCGCTAACCGCGATCGGCACAACCTGAAGCCGCTGCGACTGGCGCTGCGCCGTAACAATTATTTCCTGAATCCCGTTTGCATTGGCGGCATTAGCCGGTTGCGCGGCAGTCTGCGCCAACACTGGTTGTGACATAGCGGCGGCGCACACGCCGACCATCAGGCAAATCTTGCCCCTCATATCCTCGGACCTCTCTCTCCAGCGGTTCCCATCATTTTTACGTGGGCAACCTTTGCACAAGACATAGCGCGGCAGGATATTTGTCAACCGGTTATTTAAATTTTGGCCTCCATTGGTGTGATGCTTGGGACTTGTTGCAACCAAAGCGCGGCATATTGCGCAGCATTTCAACCGCCGGCGCCGCATAATCACATCGAAATGTGCGACGCGCCCTTGCAACGCACATTGTAGTGGCGTAACTACCCAACATGTCCAATGACCTCATCGATCGCTTTCGGCGACTCATCACCCAGGGCGGCATGTCCCGCTCTGGCCTGGCGCGCGCCGCCGGGCTTCACGCCAACACTTTGCGCGACATAACGTTGCCCGGCTGGAACCCCACCGCCGAAACGCTGGCCAAACTGGAACGCGTGCTGACCGAAAGTGATGACACCCCCGCCCTCGCCCCGATCGAAGAGATCATCGATGAGGCGCGCAACGGCCGCATGTTCATTCTGGTCGATGACGAAGATCGCGAAAACGAGGGCGACCTGGTCATCCCTGCGCAAATGGCGACGCCCGATGCGATCAATTTCATGGCCACACACGGCCGCGGCCTGATCTGCCTGACGCTGCCGCGCGCGCGCTGCGAACAATTGGGGCTCGAATTGATGAGCCGCAAGAACGGTACGCGCCACGAAACCGCGTTCACCGTCTCGATCGAAGCGCTGGAAGGGGTAACGACCGGGATTTCCGCCGCCGATCGCGCCCGCACGGTTGCGGTGGCCATCGATTCGTCAAAGACGCGCGATGATATCGTCACCCCGGGCCATGTCTTTCCGCTGATCGCGCGCGATGGCGGGACGCTGGTGCGCGCCGGGCACACCGAGGCGGCGGTCGATATTTCGCGTCTGGCGGGGCTGAACCCGTCGGGCGTTATCTGCGAGATCATGCGCGATGATGGCACAATGGCGCGGATGGACGACCTCATCCCGTTTGCGCGGCGCCATGGCTTGAAAATCGGCACGATTCGCGATCTGATCGAATACCGCCACCGGCATGACAACCTGGTCGAATGCATCGCGCAGGCGCCATTCCAGTCAGACTATGGTGGCGACTGGACCATCCGCACCTATCGCAACAAAGTCGATGGATCGGTGCATCTGGTGCTGCAAAAGGGTGCGGTCGTACCTGGTCAGCCAACGCTGGTGCGCGTCCATGCGATCTCGATCCTGGCCGACGTGCTGGGCGCGCCTGGACCACGCAAACGCGTATTGCAACGCGCGATGGCCGAAGTCGGGCGGGCCGGCGCAGGCGTGATCGTGCTGTTGATGCCGTCAGAGCCGGCGCAGTTGATCAACGAAGTCAGCGGCAAAGGCGCAATGGACATGGATCTGCGCAGTTATGGCATTGGCGCGCAGATTTTGGCCGATCTGGGCGTGCATGAAATGGTCCTGCTGACCAATTCGCATCGTAATGTCGTCGCGATCGAGGGCTATGGCCTGAATATCGTCGGCGAACAGCCGATCATTGCCGAATAACCGATTTTATAAGGGGGCACGCCCGTGGCCAAATTCCTGATTGTCGAAGCCCGTTTTTACGATCACCTCAACGACCAGTTGATCCAGGGCGCCAAAGCCGCATTAAAGGCCGCCGGGCACAAGTCCGAAGTGCTGACCGTGCCGGGCGCGCTGGAAATCCCCGCTGCGATCGCATTCGCCGACCAGAGCGGTGATTATGATGGCTATGTCGCGATCGGCGTGGTCATTCGCGGCGAAACCTATCATTTCGAAATCGTCGCGGGCGAAAGCGCGCGCGGGATCATGGCGCTGACGATCGATGGCCTGGCCATCGGCAACGGCATTTTGACGGTCGAAGACGAAGCCCAGGCCCAGGTCCGCGCCGATCCCGCCCAAAAGGACAAGGGCGGCGAAGCGGCTAGGGCGGCGCTGACGCTGCACGCGCTCAAGGAACGGTTCGCCTGATGCAATTTAGCCCGGCGCAAATCGCCGGGGGCATGATGATCGGGTCGGGCATGACCCACGCCACGGTCAACGCGATTTTCAAGGCCGGGGGCAGCGACAAAATGTCGGGCCGCGCGATGATCGATGGATCGAGCGCGCTGATCTTGATGCCGCTGGCGCTGTTTGTGCCACTACCTGCGGGCGCATGGTTTTGGCTGGCGGGATCGCTGGCAGCTCATCTGGTTTACCTGTCGTGCCTCGTGCGCGCCTTTGCCGTGGCGGATATGAGCGCGGTGTATCCGATCATGCGTGGCAGCGCGCCGGTGATTGCGGCGGTCGCAGCGGTTTTGGTGCTTGGCGATGCGATCACGCTGGCGATCGCGCTGGGCATCGCATGTGTCTGCATGGGCACGCTGTTGGTGGCATTGCGCAATACGCCGCCGCTGCACGCGCTGGGCTGGGCCTTTGCGACGGGCGCCGCGATTGCTGCCTATACCGTGATAGATGCGCGCGGCGTGCGCGCCACGCCCGCCGCGATCAGCTATGTCGTGTGGGATTTCATCGCCACCGGCGTTGGCATCGGCGGGTATTTCGCATTGCGCCGGGGGCGTGAATTCGTGGTGGCCGCGCGCACCCAATGGCGTGCGGGCGCGGCGGCGGGCGCGTTATCGATCGTGTCCTATGGCCTGGCGCTCGGCGCCTATCGCATCGGCAATGTCGCCCGGTTGGCCGCTTTGCGCGAAACCTCGATCGTGTTTGGGCTGATCATCGCGGCGGTGTTTCTGCACGAACACGTCAACCGCACCCGCGCGATCGGCGGCGGCGTGATCGCGCTTGGGGCGGTTGTGTTAATCGTGCTGGCCTGAATCACAGTCTGCCCCAAAACTCGCGAAAGAGCGAGTTTCGGGTCAGATGCTCAAACCCGCCCAAATCAGACTTTGATGCGGCCAAATGCCCCGCGCCCCGCATAATGCGCGGTGCTGCCCAATTGTTCTTCGATGCGGATCAATTGGTTGTACTTCGCCAGCCGGTCGCTGCGCGCCAGCGATCCGGTCTTGATCTGGCCGCAATTGGTCGCGACCGCCAGGTCGGCAATCGTGGTATCCTCGGTTTCGCCCGACCGGTGCGACATGATCGCAGTATACCCGGCGCGGGTTGCAATGCTGACCGCCTCCAGCGTTTCGGTCAGCGTGCCGATCTGGTTGACTTTGACCAGCAGCGAATTGGCGAGGTTCTGTTCGATGCCCATGGTCAGGCGGCGCGGGTTGGTCACGAACAGGTCATCGCCGACGATCTGCACTTTATGGCCAATCTTTGCGGTCAGCGCGGCCCAGCCGGCAAAGTCGTCTTCGCTCATGCCGTCTTCGATCGACACGATTGGATAGGCATCGGTCAGCGCGGCGAGATAGTCGGCAAACGCTTCGCCGGTCAGCGACAGGCCCTCGCCGCTGATTTCGTATTTGCCATCGCGATAGAATTCGGTCGCGGCGCAATCGAGCGCCAGCGCAATGTCCTGGCCCGGCTTGAACCCGGCCTTTTCGATCGAGGCGAGGATGAAATCGAGCGCATCGCGGGTGCTCGACAAATTGGGGGCAAAGCCGCCTTCATCGCCCACTGCGGTCGCCAGGCCCTTTTCCGACAGGCCTTTTTTCAGCGTGTGGAACACTTCGGAACCCCACCGCACCGCTTCGGCGAGCGACGGCGCGCCCACCGGCATAATCATGAATTCCTGAAAATCGATCGGATTGTCGGCATGTTCGCCGCCGTTGATGATGTTCATCATCGGTACCGGCAGGACATGCGCGGAAACCCCGCCAACATAGCTGTACAGTGGCATTCCGCGCGCATCGGCCGCAGCCTTGGCCACTGCCAGGCTGACACCCAGGATAGCGTTGGCGCCCAGCCGTGATTTGTTTTCAGTGCCGTCGAGCTCAATCATGGCCAGATCGATTTCGCGCTGGTCTTCGGCATCGATGCCCACCAGCACTTCGGCGATTTCGCCATTGACCGCGCCGACCGCTTTCAACACGCCTTTGCCCAAGTATCGGCTTTTGTCGCCATCGCGCAATTCGACCGCTTCGTGCGCGCCGGTCGATGCGCCCGATGGCACCGCTGCGCGGCCAAACGACCCGTCTTCCAACAGGATGTCGACCTCAACGGTCGGATTGCCGCGGCTGTCTAGAATTTCGCGCGCATGGATGTCGATGATCGCGGTCATGATCGGCCTTTCAAGAAACGAAGCGCTTGGTCAAAAACAAAGCTACTGGCGCTAAGCGTGGCAATTGTTGGCGCGTGAGCGCCCTTTGGCGCGGCTCCTATCGATTGACGCAGCGGCAGGCAAGGCTCGGCGTAGTCTGCCCATATGCCATGCAATCGAATTACATGAACGCACACCGGGCAAATTATTCGGCGCAATAACGCAGCGCCTGGGTTAGGATTGCCGGAACATTGACACGAGGCCAGCGTTCGGTCCCTATGACAGTTGCCCGCACAAGGATATTTGCCATGGTCAATTCGACACTTGAAGACACAGCATTTAAAAACACTGGCACAAATGCTGCTGAGACCGCTGGCGAAAAAATTGCAACCGCTGCTACGGCCATCCACGACACCGCAAAAGAAGCGAGCGACCAAGGCGAAGCGGCGATCAAATCGCGGTTTTCCAAAGCCATGGACGATGCCCGCGCCAGCGCCGAAACCCTGCGTTCGGACGCCGCCGACCTGACCGCAGCTGCGCGTAGAAAGGCCGCCGAAACCGCGACCGGATTGACCGAACAGGCCAGCGCATTGGCCAGCCAGTCGCGCGATCGTGGGCTCGATCTCGTCC
>JAYTHT010000179.1:0-5323 GCA_043732365.1 Novosphingobium sp.
CTCAGCGCGCTAAAGGCGCCAATGTATACGTATTATGGCTCTGCCGACCCGCTCGTGGTGCCGGCCAATGGAGCATGGTGGCGTAAAACCACCGGTGGCCCGGTGACCGAGCGCGCCTATCCCGGTGAAGGCCACGACGTGCAATATCGCCACTGGGATCAGGTCCTGATCGACCTAGCCGGGTTTGGGACGCGCGAACTGGTTTGTCGCAAAGGGCATGCCGCGCTGTTGTCCGCAAGCATCGCGCGACGTGAATTGGCTGCCGGTGCCCAAGTGGGTCTGTGCCTGTGGCACAACTCAGAATGAATAACTATGCCACTACGAATCCCTTTCGGGCATCAGCGTCGTAATGAATTGCGATAATTATTAAACAGAATTATTGATGCTTGTGAAAATAGCGGTAAAAAATTATTACCTTACCGTAATGTTTGTCTTTGTATTGACTTTGGATCCTAAAATAATTATCCCCAAAATGGGCGCGTCGGACATTTCGAGTGGGGTACGCGTGAATTTACTGCATATCATATCGTCTGTTAACCCTGCGCTGGGTGGTCCGGTCGAGGGTGTAATTCAACAGGCACGAATAGCCAGCAAGACCGGTGTTGAAATGCACGTCGCTTGCCTTGATTCGCCCGATCTCGCGTATGTGCAGGAATGCCCTGCAAAAGTTTTTGCCCTAGGGAAGCCAGGGCGGCCGTTATGGCGCAAAAAAACTCCATGGGGCCGCTATGGTTATGAACCCGGGTTCGTGCAGTGGCTGCGTAAAAACATCCATAAATATGACGCGGTGATCGTCAACGGGTTGTGGAATTATTCGACTCTGGCCGCAAAGCAGGCGCTGGTAAACGGCGATGTCCCTTATGTCGTTTTCACGCATGGCATGCTGGACCCTTGGTTTCGCAAGACGTATCCGTTCAAGACCATGCTCAAGCAAGTGTTCTGGACGTTTTGCGAAGGCCCGCTGTTGAACAAGGCCAGCGCAGTATTCTTTACCACCAAGGACGAAATGATCGTCTCGGCAGACGCGTTTTTGCCTTATCACGTCAACGGCAAAGTGGTCGGATTTGGCACGGCCGATGTTGACGGCGACAGGCAGGATCAGGTGGCCGCGTTTCGCGCCGCGATGCCGGCGCTGGTCGACAAGCGCTATCTGTTATACCTCAGCCGCATCCATCAGAAAAAGGGTATCGACATGCTGATCGAGGCGTTTGGCTCGATCGCGAAAGACCACCCCGATCTCGACCTCGTCATCGCCGGCCCCGACCAGGTCGGCTGGCGCGAAGACCTGGAGAAAATCGCCATAGAGCTTGACATCGAAGACCGCATCCATTGGCCCGGCATGCTGACCGGCGATCAGAAATGGGGTGCGTTCAGGGATTGCGAAGCGTTTGTGCTGCCATCGCATCAGGAAAATTTTGGCGTGGTCGTGGCCGAGGCCCTGGCCTGCGGCAAAGCCGTACTGATCAGCGACAAAGTACAGATCTGGCGAGAGGTTACCGATCACCATGCAGGAATCGTCAAGCCCGATACGATCGTGGGCACCCGCGAATTGTTGCAGGAATTCGTGGCATTGAGCCCGAATGAGGTCACCAATCTTGAGAAAAACGCACGTCTGCTGTTTGAAGAAAACTTTGATATTCGCAAGGCATTTTTCAAGATCACTGACGCAGTGGCCGAAATAATCCCCAAAGAAACCATGCAGCCGCAACCTGCCTAGGGCATAAGTTACCGATACCAATTACGCCCGCATCCGCTGCAAACCGTGGTATCGAACTTCCCCTCGCAAAATGCGCTGAGTGCCTGACCCGAGACTCCAGTCCGGGGTGTCGGTTCCGGCCCGCCCCCACGGCGCGGACCGCCCCACGGCGCAATCGATGGACGGCCCTGCCGGGGGAGCGAGCCGGTACCGATTACGAAACTTGCTCTTTCGCGAGTTCGACTCAGACGCTCAATCGCATGACCGAATCCGGGCGGCACTCGAAAAACCGGTTTGCACAGGCCTGCGGAGTGCTAAGGGCAGCGACAATGGATGCGCGCTTTTGCAGGGCGGCGCTCCGCGTGCTACTTTGCAAAGGACACTTCGCATGTTTGCAGATGCTCCCACCACCGCTCCTGCCGGCGCCGTTTCCACGCACGTTGACAACGACGCGCACGTGCGGACCGACTGGACGCGCGAAGAGATCGCAAACCTGTTCAATCTGCCCTTCACCGATCTGGTGTTCGGCGCCGCGCAAGTCCACCGCGCCCACCACAGGATCGGCGAAGTGCAGCTATGCACGCTGCTGTCGATCAAGACCGGCGGTTGTCCGGAAGATTGCGGATACTGTTCCCAATCGGTGAAGGCCGACAGCGGGGTCGAAGCGACCAAATTGATGGATGTGCAAGCGGTGCTGCAATCCGCGGCCCAGGCGCGCGATGCCGGGTCAAAGCGGTTTTGCATGGGCGCGGCATGGCGCAATCCAAAGGACCGCGACATGCCGGCGATCATGGCGATGGTGCGCGGCGTGCGCGAAATGGGCCTGGAAACATGTATGACGCTGGGCATGCTGACGCCGTCGCAGACGGGCCAGCTCGCCGAGGCGGGCCTCGACTATTACAACCACAACATCGACACTTCGCCCGAACGCTATGGCCAGGTGATCACCACCCGCAGCTTTGCCGACCGTCTGGACACGATCGACCGCGTGCGTGCAGCAGGGATCAATGTCTGTTCGGGCGGGATCGTCGGCATGGGCGAAACCCGCGCCGATCGCGTCGGATTTGTCCACGCGCTGGCGACGATGGAACGCCATCCCGAATCGGTGCCAGTCAATGCGCTGGTACCGATCAAGGGCACGGTGCTGGGCGATATGCTGGCCGATACGCCGCTGGCAAAGATCGACGATATCGAATTTGTGCGCACCGTCGCCGTGGCGCGGATCACCATGCCGCTGTCGATGGTACGACTTTCCGCCGGCCGCGAAGCGATGAGCGATGCGACGCAGGCACTGTGTTTCATGGCCGGGGCCAATTCGATTTTCACCGGCGACAAGCTGCTGACCGCCGCGAACGCCGGCGACGATGCCGATGCTGCGATGTTTGCACGGCTGGGGCTGAAACCAATGACCGCCGATGAGCCACTTCGCGCGGGAAGACGCCTGGCCTGACCCGATGAGCATGACCGATCTGCATCACGCCGAGCGGCTGTGGCGCGTGCACCATGATGATCTGGCGATTCTCGATACGCGCGACCGGCGCCGTGCGCTGGCCCCGCGCAAAGGTCGCGATTTCGCATCGAACGACTATCTCGCGCTGGCGGGTGCGGCACGGCTGCGTGATGCCATCGCCGCCGCCATTGCGCGGGGCGTGCCCGCCGGATCGGGCGGATCGCGGCTGTTGCGCGGCAACGATCCCGAACACGAGGCTCTGGAGGCAGAGGCGGCGGCCTGGGCGGGTAGCGAGAGCGCGCTGTTCCTGGGCTCCGGCTATGCCGCCAATGTCGCGCTGCTATCCACCCTGCCGCAGACTGGCGACCTGATCATTCACGACGAATTGATCCATGCGTCGATGCACGAGGGATTGCGCCTGTCGCGCGCGACCGCCGTCGCGGTGCCGCACAACGATGCGGATGCGTTTGCCGACGCCGCAAGGCAATGGCATGCCCGGGGCGAACGCGGGCGCATCTGGCTGGTGTTTGAATCGCTGTATTCGATGGACGGCGACCGCGCGCCGCTGGCCGACCTCGTCGCGATTGCCGAACGCCATGACGCGGTGATGGTGATTGATGAAGCGCATGCGACCGGCGTATTCGGGCGCGGCGGGCGCGGGTTGGTGGCCGACCTGCCGGTCCCGCTGGATGGACGCCCCGATACGATTGTGTTGCGCACCTGTGGCAAGGCGCTGGGGGCCGAAGGCGCGCTGATCTGTGCGCCCGCTGTTGTGCGTGATTTCCTGATCAACCGGGGCCGCCCGTTCATCTTTTCAACTGCGCCATCCCCCTTGATGGCCGCCGCCGTGCGCGAAGCGATCCGCATTTGCGTCGATGAGCCCGAACGCCGCGCGCAATTGGCCGCCTTGTCGGCGCAGGCCGCGCACGTGCTGGGGCCATTGGGCGCCGCCGCCACAGGGACGCAGATCCTGCCGCTGATCCTGGGCGAGGATGCGCGCGCGATGCGCGTCGCAGCCGCGTTGCAGGCCGCCGGGTTTGACGTGCGCGGCATTCGTCCGCCGACCGTGGCACCAGGCACCGCACGGCTGCGCGTGTCGTTGACCCTGAATTGCCAGCCCACCGATGTGGATGCGCTCGCCCATGCGCTTGAGGGCGCGCTGTGACTGCATTTGTCGTCACCGGCACCGATACCGGCATTGGCAAAACCGTGTTCGCCGCCGCGCTGACCGGGGGCCTTGCCGCGCATTACTGGAAACCGGTGCAATCGGGATTGGCCGACGGCGCCGATGGCGACACGGTAGCGCGCCTGTCGGGCGCCCCGCGCGACCACATCCTGCCCGAAGCCTATCGCCTGACCCAGCCGCTGTCACCGCATCGCGCCGCCGAAATGGATGGCGTGCTGATCGATCAGGCCCGGCTCGCTTTGCCGCCACATCGCCCGCTGGTGGTCGAAGGCGCCGGCGGCGTGCTCGTACCGGTTACGCGCGGCATCAACTTTGCCGATGTGTTTGCATGGTGGGGCCTGCCGGTGATCGTGGTCGCGCGCACCGGGCTCGGCACGATCAACCACACCCTGCTGACGGTCGAGGCGCTTCGCGCGCGCGGTGTGCGCGTCCACGGCATCGCGTTTGTCGGCGATGCCAATGACGACAACGAGGCAACGATCGCCGCGATCGGCCAGGTTCGCCGACTGGGCCGCCTGCCGATGCTGCCCACACTTGATTGCGCCGGTCTGGCCGCCGCATTCGCCACTGCGTTCGACATCGCGGACTTTAAATGAGCGAGATCTGGAAATGAGCGCGATCTGGCACCCGTTTACCCAACACGGGCTGGACGAGCCGATCCCGCTGGTAGAACGTGCGCAGGGCGCCGCACTGTATACCCGCGACGGGCGCCGGGTGATCGACGCTGTGTCGAGTTGGTGGGTGACGACACACGGCCACAACCACCCGCGCATCATCGCCGCGATCCGCGACCAGGCCGAGCGGCTGGATCAGGTCATCTTTGCCGGATGGACTCACGCCCCTGCCGAAGCTGTTGCCGAAGGCTTGCGCGCATTGATGCCCGCGGACCTGACCCGGGTGTTCTTTTCCGACAGCGGATCGACCGCGGTCGAAGTCGCGTTGAAAATGGCGCTCGGCTTTCATGCGCATACCGGAACCGGGCGCACCGGCA
>JAYTHT010000180.1:0-1511 GCA_043732365.1 Novosphingobium sp.
GAATCCGGTTCGATCATCGTCTATTCGGCGTCAAGCGTCACTGGCAAACATGCCGGCCATGTCGATGCTGCGCCCAGCGTCGATGCGGCGCTGACTGCGCTGCTGGCCAATACCGGCCTAGTCGCGACAAAGCGCCCCGATGGCGCGATCGTGATCGAAGCGCCCGGCGCGCAAGTTTCCTTGACCGACGCAATCGTCGTGACCGGACAGCGCGGCGCGGCCACGATCCAGCTCACATCAAATACCGCGATTGCGGTCCTGACCGCGGACGACATTGCCCGCGCGCCCGACACCAATGTCACCGAAACGCTGGCGCGCCTGCCCGGCGTCAACATCCTGTTTGGTGGTGGGCAAAACACCAACGGCGTCGGCGTTGATTTTGCCGCGCGCGGTGAAGGCAATCTGGTCGCGCTGCGCGGGCTTGATCCCGAATACAACGTCAACCTCATCAACGGCACCGAAGTCGCGCAAGGCCGCCCCTACAGCCGCGGCGTCGAATTGAACCTATTACCGCCGCAGGGTATGCAACAGATCGTGGTCCGCAAATCGTTCAGCCCCGAACAGGATGGCGATGCCATCGGTGGGATCATCGATTTCCGCACGCCAACCGCCTTTGACTTCGGATCGGGCCTGCATGGCGACCTTTTTGCCAAAGGCAGCCTTAATTCGCAGAAAAACGCCTATGGCCGCCAGAATCTCGATTATGTGATCGGCGGATCGCTGTCATGGCGGTCAAAAGACGGCACATTTGGCGTCTATGCGGGCGGGTATTACGACCACCACAAGTTTGCCAACACGATCATCGATGGCGAATACCCGGCGTCGTCCAATGGCAAATATGCCTGGGCCGTGGCCGATGCCAACGGCAGCAGTGCACCGGGGCTGGACCCGTCAAAGAACCTGGTGCTCGAAGGGCTAAACGTCGGCACCACGCTCGGCAACGTGAAGCGCTATGGCGGTACGGTATCGCTCGAATGGCGGCCGAGCAGCGATGTTACCGCCTATATCAACGGCACATTCGCACAGTCGAACCTGACGCAAGACACCCAATATCTGCAGATTTACGGCCAGAACGACGGCTACGTGCAGGACGGCACCAGCGGGACCTATTCGCCAGTGATCGGCAATATCCAGCCACGCTATTATTTCACGACCGAGCCCGAAACCTCGGTGCTGGGCACCGTCAGCGCGGGTTTGAATATCCATTCGGACAAGTGGACGTTCAAGCCCAATGCGTTTCTGAGCTGGGGCATCGACGATGCAAGCCATATCGAAGTGTCGGGTCGCCAGCCAGAAGTCGGCAACGGTATGGCGTATGGCGCCAGCAGCCTGTTCACGTATTCGAACGGCGTTCCGTTTCCTACGATCAGCGCGGCGCAAATGGCAACGATTGAAAACATCGGCGGCTATATCCAGCGGCGCAATGGCGAAACCTCGCCCGAGGCGAGCAATCAGACCAAGTACGGCGCCAAATTCGACGGCGGCTATGACATGGGTGGCGACCTGATGAA
>JAYTHT010000181.1:0-1509 GCA_043732365.1 Novosphingobium sp.
CTGTTGATCTGGACCTGGGTCCGCGGCCGGCGGATCGTCGGCGACATGGAATACGATTCGGCCGTGCCGCTGGCCGACATGGCGAAAGCGCTGGCACAGCGCCCTCCGGCCCGGGTCCAAGGCACCGCGATCTACCTGACCGCGCGCAGCGACCTCACCCCGCATGCACTGCTCCACAACCTCAAACACAACCACGTGCTGCACGCGCACAATTTCGTCACCACGGTGCGAACCCTGCAGAAGCCCTATTGCGATCCCGCCGACCGCATCTGGATTACCCGGGTCGATGACAACTTCTCGACGATCGAGCTGCGCTATGGCTTCATGGAGCAGCCCGACGTGCGCGAAGACCTGATCCGCGCGGGTGCAGCGGTGCCGGGGGCCAAGCTGGCGAGCTTCTTCATCGGGCGAAACAGCTATTCTTTGAACAACGAGGCCGGGATGCCGCTGTGGCAAAACATGGTGTTCATCACCCTCCACCGCAACGCTGCCGACCCGACCGACTATTACAACATCCCGCCCAACCGGGTGATCGAACTGGGCGCGCAATACGCGCTGTGACCCGCGCTGATCGCGAAGGGTTCCCCCATATTACTCGCCTCCCCGCACAAATCGCGCGGTTCGTCGCGCGCAGCTATGCGGTGGCGGGCGCGTTAGCCAAACAGAAAGCATGTTTGGGCTATCGCAACACGCATGACCAAGGGACTGATTTCGCGGGTGATTGCCAGCGTTGCGCTGGCCGGAGCGCTATTCGCGCCAATTGGCCCCGCATTCGCCGATTCGCTTGAATCCGAATTCGACCGTGCCTTCGTTGCCCCGGCGCCGCAACGCGCCCCGCAATTGCGCGTGCCCGCCAGCGTTACGGTGCCCAAGGTGCAGCCGCGCTCCGAATCGGCGCAACGCGCCCTGCCCACGTCGGTGCGGCCGTTTGTCGCCACGCCGCGGCCCAGCTCTTACGCCAGCCAGCTTGACGCGCAGGTGTTCGCGCTGGCTGACAGCAGCTCGGGCCGGATCGGGGTTGCCGCGATCGACCTGTCGACTGGGCGCTCGGTCATGGTGCTGGGCGACACCCCGTTCCCGATGGCCTCGACCAGCAAGATCGCGATCGCCGCGACGTTCCTCGATGCAGTCGATCACGGCCGGCTCAGCTTGTCGGGCAGCTATCCGCTGATGGTCCCGGTCAAGTCGAGGAAATATTCCAGCATGGTCGCGCCGGTTCGCGCCGGAACGATGATGACCGGGCAGCGGCTGATCGAACGCTCGCTGATCCATTCGGACAATCAGGCAACCGACGCGCTGCTCGCCGCGGTGGGCGGCCCCCCGGCGGTCAATCGCTGGCTGCGCGCGACCGGCAACACCGGAATGCACCTTGACCGCGATATCGCGACCCTGGTGCGTGATGACGGCGAATACGATCCGGCGCGGATGATCGACAGCCGCGACAGCGCAACGCCCAAGTCGATGGCGCAGCTGCTCTCGGGGATTTACCAGGGCCGCTGGCTCAGCTCG
>JAYTHT010000182.1:0-5293 GCA_043732365.1 Novosphingobium sp.
GGATCCATCGCCACTGCCAAGTGGTCGATATGTGCGCAAATCCGTCCGACCGTCCGGCCGTCCTGACGCGCGAGGTACAATTGGACGTCGGCATGTTCAAAAAACGGGTTCTTGCCCGGGGTCATCAATTCCATGGCTTCCATATGCAACGGCGCCACCCAGTTGGGGTCGCTGGCGTTCATCTGGTACGCGAGGTCGACGAATTTTCTGCGTTCGCGCGGTGTGCCGATCGGCTGGATCGTCAGATCGCCCATTCCCGTTCCCTTCAGTCACTCGCGCGGCCAAATCGCGCACAACTTTTGCCCATCGGGGCAATGCCCGGCTGTGCCAAAAGAGGCAAGCAAGAGGGCGAACCTTACGAATAAAGATCGGTGCGCACAAAAAAGAGCCGGATTTCTCCGACCCTTTTTCTATTCTGCCCGGAAACCGGAACGGTCATCGACCGCCCCGATCAGCCGATATCAGTTGCCCGAACCGGGGCCGTACGTGATTTCCACGCGACGGTTCTGCAGTTCGCGCACGCCGTCTGCGGTCGGAACGCGCGGGTTGGCCTTGCCCCAAGCCTTGCTGCTGATCGCGGCGGCAGGAACGCCGTGTGCGGTCAGATAAGCCTGGGCCGAGGTGTTGCGACGAGCCGACAGGCCCAGGTTGTACTTCACCGTACCCGAAAGGTCGGTGTAGCCATCGAGCTGGATCGGAACGCTGGCGCAGTTGCCGTATGCCGTGATCGCGTTGTCGAGGATCGTTGCCGCTTCTGGCGTGATGTCCGACTTGTCCCAATCGAAGAACACGATGTACGGGCCCTTGTTGCACACAACCGATGGTGGCGGTGGTGGCGGCGGGGGAGGCGGTGGCGGTGGCGGCGGTGGAGGTGGAGGTGGCGGTGGAGCAGCGGCTTCCACCATCGGCTTCGCACCGAAGTTGTAGGTCAGCGTGCCGAGGAGCGAATGCTGGCGATAGCGACCGCCAATTTCCGAACCGCCCCACATGGCGCCCTGGCCAGCCTGGTTCGCACCGTTGATGTTGAAATACGTGTAGCGCAAGCCCACGTCCCAATGCGTCGAAATCGGCGTGCGCACGCCAGCGATCAACTGCCATGCGAATTTGGTGGTCGAACCGCCAATGCCATAGTTTGCATCGGGGATGTACTGCGTAACGCGACCCGCGCCAACGCCGCCACCGACAAAGCCTTGCAGGCCATCATCGGGACCGAAGTCGACCAGGCCGTTCAGCATGGCGTCCCACACGTGGGTTTTGCCACCCGGATAACTGCTGTTGCCGTTGACGGTCAGCACCTTGTTGCGATTGGACCGATACCCGGTTTCGGCTTCGAGGCGGAATGCACCGAAATCATAGCCGATCTCTGCATTGAAATCGGCCCCAGTGCGATAGCTGAGCGTGCCGTCCGAACCGATACCACTGTTTTTGGTTTCCGTTTCGAGAATGGACGGGCCACCTTCGCCTTCGACGTACCACTGACCACTGCGCGCAAAAGCGGGAGCAGCCATGGCGGTTGTCGCCAAGGCAAGGCCCAGGACCAGTTTCCGCATTATCGTTTCCCCTTAGTTGTAAATAATATCGCCACTTCGAAGGCGGCCTGTATCGTTTTTAGGAATTTCCCGCAAGTGCGAGGTCAAGTCAAGGACGGCGAATGTGTTGCATCTGGGCAACTATTGCGGTGTTTGAGTCGCAAATTCGGCATCAACAAGACTGATTCGCGCGTTTTGCCGCACGCTTGCGGCAAATGCAGATGGAAGTCGCTGCTGGCCCGTTTTTCTGAGTCGCGCACCAATAGAGACTATCCGGTTCGCTGTGTCTTTACCTCTGGTAGTTTATGGCATGGTCTCTTAATCAGCCGGCCGAGCCGTTTTTTTGCCGAATAACAGACAGGATACGCCATGCTTCGCCGCCTCTATGACTGGACCATGGCAAAGGCTGCGCATCGCTACGCCGGCGCCTGGCTGGCCCTGTTTGCATTTGTCGAGGCCAGTTTCTTTCCGATACCGCCGCATCCGTTATTGGGATTGATGTGTCTGGCCAATCCCAAACAGGCGGTGCGCTATGCCGCGATCGCCACGATCGGATCGGTTGCTGGCGGTTTGTTGGGCTATGCCATCGGGCATTTCCTGTTTGCCAGCGTCGGCGTACAATTGCTGTCGCTCCTGCACCTGACGCACGCCTTTCCGTACGCGGCGTGTCAATTGCGCGCCAATGCGTTTTATCTGATCGTGGGCAAAGGTGTCACGCCGATCCCATTCAAGCTGGTGACGATCACCGCCGGCTTTGTCGGGGTGCCATTGGGGACGTTCCTTGCGGCGAGCGTGCTGTCGCGGTCGATCAGTTTCATGATCGTCGGCGTGCTGTTTCGTGTTTTTGGCGCGCCGATCAAGGCGTTTATTGACCGCTATCTGCTGCTAGTCACGCTGGCCTTTGTCGCCGCGATCATCGCCGGGTTCCTGGCGGTTTCGCTGCTGACCGGGCATCATGGTGCGCACGCCGATGCCTGTTCCGCCGCGCTCGCGCCAGCCGTGGCAAGCACGCCAACACCTTAAAGCCACGGCAAAACCTCGAGAGTGTCCGGCCCCTTTATCGGTCGCAAGCGTGATCGGCCGCAAGCCGGAGAATGTCGTATACTGCATTCAGCCACCCGGACTGCCCTTTGCCGTTTCGAAATTCATTTTTGGTATCGCACCGATCCGTTCGGCCTGCCGCTGGCGGACACTACCTGGGCGCCTGACGACACCGACCATACCAATCTTTTGGCGACGGCGATGCTTTTCCGAAAAGCCCGGGAATTGACTGGTTTTGTGCATCTTTGCACCTGGGCGCCCTTGGCCGACGAGGATATCCGGGAAAACATCAACCAATCGGGGGGAATATATCACCTGAACGGTTCGACGCGCATGGGTTCAGGGCAGGCTGCCCCTATGGACTACGGGTTGCTTGCCGCTCTGCCTGCGCAAGCGCGGCGCGTGCGATCGGTTCCATTACCGCATACCCGGCGGCGGTAGGATGGACCCCGTCGCTTGACAGGCCGGGCTTCATCGCGCCGTCGGGGCCTGCCATCGCGGTGTAATAATCGGCGAGGACCAGGCCGCGTTGCTGCGCCACTTCGCGCAGCCAGCCGTTGAGCGCGACGATTTCGGTCGCAGGACGATATCCGGCGCGCCAACTGAACGCGCCGGCGGGCAGGATCGTGCCGATCACCACCGCGATGTTGTTGGCGCGCGCCATGTCCACCATGGCCAGAATCGCGTTTGCAAAATCATCGGGGCTGGTCGGGCCGCCGTTGCCGGCGATGTCGTTGGTGCCACACATGATGTGCACCACGCGCGGGACCAGGCGCACCACGTCCTGATAAAACCGGGTCTCGATCTGTGCGCATGTCTGTCCGGAAATACCGCGATCGACCACGCCCGTCGCAAACAGGCCCGGCGCAGTGTTCAGCCAGAAATCGGTAATCGAATCGCCGATCAGCACAGCACGGGGGCCACGGTAAACCGAGCGGTTGGCATCCCGATATCGGCACAGCAAGGGCCAGTCGGTAACCGCGTTGCGATCGGGCGGGCACGGTTGCACGGTCATCGCGGTGATGGCATCCGGCACCGGTGCGGGTACCGGCGGCGGCAGTTGGGCCAGCGCCGGGCCTGCCCACATTGCAGATCCCACAATTGCTACCCGCCAGCCGCGCCGCCCAAATCGCATCAAATAATCCCGACCGCTTTCCCGGCTCGTTCGAACATGCCGATGACCGTTTGCACTTGGTCGGCCGTGTGTTCTGCACACAGCGAACAGCGTAACAGCGTCATGCCCGCAGGCGTGGCGGGCGGACGCGCCAGATTGACATACAGCCCTTCGTGCAACAGCGCATTCCACATCATCGCGCCGCGTTCCAGGTCGGGCATGATCACCGCGATGATCGCGCTTTGCGGCGTTTTTGTGCCGAGTGAAAAACCCAGTTCAAGCAGCCTGGCGTGCAAGGTGCGCGAATTTTCCCACAAATGCGCACGTTTGGCGTCCGCGTGCATCAGCTTGCGGATAGAGGTCGCGGCGGTGTGCACCACGCTTGGCGGCAGGCTGGCGGTGAACACATAAGGACGGCACACCAGCCGCATGATTTCGAATTTCGGATGGTTCGACACACAAAACCCGCCGACGGTGCCGACCGATTTGGAAAATGTGCCGATGACGAAATCGACCTGGTCGAGCACGCCCTGGTCTTCGGCGACGCCGCGTCCGTTGGGTCCGATAAAGCCCATCGAATGCGCTTCATCAACCAGCACCATCGCGCCATGCGCCTTGGCCACCGCAATCATCTCTTTCAACGGGGCGGTATCGCCCAGCATCGAATAGACGCCCTCCAGAATCACGAGCTTGCCCGCGCCTTCAGGAATGCGACGCAGGCGTTTTTCCATCGCTTCGATATCGTTGTGCTTGAACGGCACGACTTCGGCGTCGCCCATCTTGCAGCCATCCCAGATCGAGGCATGGCTGTCGATGTCGAGCACGATATAGTCGCCTTTGCCCGCGATCGTGCTGATGATCCCCAGATTGGCCTGATACCCGGTCGAAAAGACCATGGCGTGATCCATGTCATAAAATTCGCGCAAGGCGTCTTCGCAGGCGCGATGCCCGGCATAAGTGCCGTTCAGCACGCGGCTGCCGGTGGTGCCCGATCCGAATTCGTCGAGCGCCTTTTTTCCGGCAGCGATGACATCGGGATCGAAAGTCATGCCCATATAGTTGTACGTGCCGAGCAGGATCGTTTCGCGCCCGTTGCACACCGCCACGGTCGGCGACAAAACCCGTTCCATGACCAAGTTGAACGGATCGGTAATCCCGGTCGACAGCAACGCGCGGCGCTGTTCGATCAACCCATCGAATTTCGAAAACAAGTCGGTTTTTTCGGCAATATCTGGCCCAATATCTGGCCCAGTATCGGTTTCAATGTCTATCCCAATATCGGTCATTGCAGTCAGCCTCGTAGCTTGGTCACGGCGTCGATCAGCTGGCCATAGGTTTCGATCTCGGCCTGCTGGTTCATGGTGATGATGATGTCGAATTCGTCTTCGATCGCGGCGACGAAATCCATCACCGTCAGGCTGTCCCATTCAAGATCGCCGGCAAAGCTGGTCTCGTCGGTCAGCGCCACGTTCTTTTTATTGAACGTTTCGATGACGGCGGCAATCCGTGCGCTGGTATCGGCGCGGTCCATGCGGGTTCTCCAATTGAGCAGGATGAGCCCCTGCCAGATGAATGCGGCGGAAAAGCGGCTGATGACGCTGCTTGTCAA
>JAYTHT010000183.1:0-5275 GCA_043732365.1 Novosphingobium sp.
CCATTTGAGCGCACAATGACAGGACCGCAAATCGAACCAAATTCTACCGGGCTCTGCCGTTAATCGAAGTCACGGCGCAATCTGCGCCAGCAGGCGCTCACATCAACACCCGCCCGGCGACAGTTGCAGCAGTTCGCAACCGTCAAACGAGGCCCCGCAGTCAAAAACCAATAAAAGGACCCGATACCATGAAAAAAAGCACGCTCTTTTCCGTAGCCCTGTCGTCGGCTTTGGCCCTCGCGCTCAGTTCGCCGGCAATGGCCGAAGGCAAAGCCGACCGCGCGCGTGAAGCCATTGCCGCAGCCAGCGGCAAGATCGATGCAGCCGCATCCGCAGGCGCCGGCACGCAGGCCCCCGACCGGTTGGCGCACGCCCGCGAAGCCCTAGCCAAAGCGCGTGAAGACCTTGCATCCGGTCACAAGGAAGACGCGATCACTGCGGCTAACCATGCCTCGGCGATGGCCGACGAAGCAATTGGCACCGCGCAACACCGCGAATCCACTCACGCCGCGCAGCAGATCGATGCGGCGCATGCCCAGGCCAATACTGCGCAAAACCAAGCTGCTGACGCACAACAGCAAGCCGCGGTTGCCAACGAACGCGCCGCCAGTGCCGAACAGTCGGCCCAGGCTTCGGCGGCTCAGGCTGCCGACGCGCGCGCCGCAGCGATGGCAGCCGCCGCCGCCCCGCCGGCCGTCGTCAGCACAACTGTGACCACGCATGAAAGCGATGCGCACGCAATGCGCACGCCGCAACACGTCGCCGCGCATGTGGTGCACCACACCCATCATCATGTAGTGAAGCATACCGTGGCGACGCATCATCGTGAAACCAATGTAACGACGACCACGACGGTTTCCCCCGCAACCGCACATTAATCAAAATCGTCAGAGGGCCGCCGGTTGTCACCCGGCGGCCTTGCTGTGCCTGTATGCTTCTGTGCAAAGTGGGGGCACGCGGTTTCGCGCGATGCTCTGGCGAAAGAAGACTGTCTTGTATGCACACCGTGCCTGGCTGTTAAGCGCCGCTGGTGCCGCACTGGTGTTCGGCGCGGCGCGCGAGGATGCCCAGGCAGCGCCAGCGTCAGAGACGGCTCCACCACAGCCAGCCGCCACACCAGCCGCGCCACCTGCCGCGGCGCCGACGCCAAGCGTGGCGACCGTTGGCCCTGTTTCGATCACCGCTGTGGCCGATCTCGATTCGATGACCCTTGTCGCCGGCGGCCTGAACCCTGGCAGCAAATTGCTGACCAAAGCGGCGCTAAGCGCCAGTTATGACGGATCGAGCAATGGCCACAATGGATTGACCGCGCTGGCCAGCATGCAATTTGCAGGCGGTGGCCACATCAGTGGGGCCAACATCGGCGACATTCAGGGCGTCGACAATATCGAGGCGTACACAGCGTTGCGCATTTATGAAGCGTGGATCGCGTACCAATATGCTGGCGGAAAATTCGGCTGGAAGGCGGGACTAACTGATCTTAATGCCGATTTCGACACACAACAGGTCGCCTCGCTGTTTCTCAACAGCTCTGACGGCACGGGCGCGGAATTGGGGCACAGCGGCCTCAACGGTCCGTCGATCTTTCCCACGACTGCGCTGGCAATCAGCGGATTTGCCCGCATGGGCCAAAGCCTGATTGTGCGCGCGGGCCTGTTCGACGGGACTGCCGGCACGCCCCATCATCCCGGGATATTTGCGATCCGCTTGTCCAACCACGATGGCGCGCTGTTCATCGGGCAAATCGAAAAGACGCTCGCCAATGGATTTCGTCTGGTCGCCGGGGCATGGACGTACACCAGTCTGTTTGGCGCGCTCCACAGCTTTGACGCGGAGGGCAACCCGATCCCGGTGCAGCGCGAACGCGGCGCCTTTGGCCTGATCGAGGGCACGCTGACCCATTCGGGGGACGATGGTGAGCGCGGACTGAGCGCATGGCTGCGCGCGGGCCTGGGCAATCCGGTGGTGCAACGCATTTCGGGCTATCTCGGGACGGGGCTGGTCTATACCGGGCCGCTGGCAAAGCGCGCCGGGGACCAGATCGGCCTCAGCATCAACCACGCGATTGTCGATGAACCAAACCTGCCGGTCCCGACCGAAGCGCGCCGACTGGCCGAAACCGAGTTTGAAATAAGCTATAAATACAAGGCCAAGGATTGGCTGGCGGTGCAACCCGATGCACAAATGGTGGTGCACCCCAATGGCGACCCGACGATCCCGACGGCGTTCGTAGTGGGTGTGCGGTTCAGCATCACCCTGACCAAAGGCCTGTTTGGAAAATTGGGCGTCAAAGCACCCTAATACGCGCTGCGTCTAATCTGACCAGGTCGCGCGCCCTCGGCTTTTGTTGTCGCATAGTTTTTGCAAAAAACCAGTTCCCACTTTTCTGCACGATGATCTAACCGACCTTGCAGTGTGAATGCGGGCGCGGAACGCAGAGCAGGATCTTGTCACCCGGCGCGATCGGGCCTTTGAACTGCGTTTGCCATTGTCCGCAGGACTGGTCGATGCGGAGGCTCAACCGGGGCAGAAAGGCGTCGGCATGTTCCGCCCGGCTGCCATCGGGGGCAATGCGATCGATGTCCAATTCCGACGGCTGGATGCCAAACCAGAATGCGCGGCGACAGATCCGCCCGCTCAATTTCAGCGTGCCGCCGTCATAGCGCAGTTGGGCGTTGGTAATCTTCACATCGTTCGAATCGCGAATGATCAGCATCGGTATTGGCGCCGACGCACTGTTTGGCGGACCTGGCGCGGCTTGCGCTGTCGCCAGGGCCGCCACGACCAGTAGCACATTTGCTTGCATCATCAGCTCCTGCCCGGATTGTCGCCCGGTCGATCAAAAAATGAACATCGCCACGGCGGCGGCGGCCATGATTGCGGTCGCGGCCCAGCCCAATATCGTGACCAGGCGCGGCGCAGTGAATTTGCCCATGCGGCTATGCCGGTTTACCACGATCATCATTGCCAGCATCATCGGCACCGCGACCACGCCGTTGATCACCGCGCTCCAGAACAGCGCCTTGATCGGGTCGAGGTGTGACCAGTCCATCATGATGCCCAGCAACGTTGCCACAGCGATCACGCTATAGAACGCGGGCGCGTCACGCACTTTGTAATCGAGCCCGGAGTCCCAACCGCGCGAATCACCGATGCCATACGCAGCCGACCCCGCCAGCACCGGAATGGCCAGCATCCCCGTCCCGATAATCCCCAGCGAAAACAGCAGAAAGGCAAATCGGCCGGCGACCGGTTCCAACGCTTGTGCGGCTTGGCTTGCCGACTGAATATCGACAATGCCACGCGCGTGTAGCGTTGCAGCGGTGGCAACGATGATCGCCATCGCGACCAGCGTTGAAAAGCCCATGCCCGCCAACGTATCAAACCAGATCCGGCGAAATGCGCGGCGGGCCTGCCATGGTTGTTGAACCAGCGGCTCTGCCTTTGGATCGTTGTTGACCTCTTCGACTTCCTGCGCACTTTGCCAGAAAAACAGATACGGGCTGATTGTCGTGCCAAACAACGCGACGATCGTGGTGATCAAGCTGGTGTTGGCAATATGCGGGACGACCATGCCGTTCAGCAATGCCCGGGCATCGATGTGCACGAACAACAGCACCGCGAAATAGGCGAGCAGGGCCAGCGTCAGCCATTTCAGAAACGTCGCATACCGCCGGTATGGAATAAACAATTGCAAGGCCAGCGACACCAATGCGAACACTATAGTCAGGACATGGGCGTTGAGCCCCACCAGCATATTGGCCACAGCGCCCATCATCGCCAGATCCGCACCAATGTTGATGGTATTGGCCACAAACAGCAGCGCGACCAGGATCGTGACGACATAGCGGGGAAATAATTTTGCCATGTTCGCTGCCAGGCCGACACCAGTGACCCGGCCAATATACGCGCTCACCAGTTGGATCGCGCACATCAGCGGATATGTCAGGACCATCGTCCACAGCAGGCCATAACCCGCTTGCGCCCCGGCCTGCGAATACGTCGCGATGCCGCTGGGGTCATCATCTGCTGCGCCAGTGATCAGCCCCGGACCCAATTGCCGGGTGAGCGCGATGGCGCGCGTTCTAACCCCGTTTTTCATTCAACCTGCTCCAGCGCGCGCCACATTACCGTCAAATATTTGAATTTCCTGCCATTATCATGACCAACGTCGTGGTGTGCCGGTTGTTCCGGTTTTGGACCGGTCTGTCGCGAGATGCCAGGCGTTGTTATTTCGTATGCTTTGCCATCGACGGATCGCCGATCGCAGGATCATAGGCCACGCTGGCGCGCCCGGTCAACGTCACCGGCATATACAGGCCATTACCATAGGCTGCGAGCTGGTCATTGCGCACGCTTTGCAATTGCGCATCGATATGCAGATTTCCTTGCTGGCGATTGCCTATGGCGCGCTTGATCTTGGTCTGCAGACTGTCAAAATCATGCGTAAAATTCTGAGTCAAAGCGTCGGCAATCGCATCGGAAAATCCGGGGTTGTTGGCCACCGCGACCAACAGATTGTCGCGCGTGCTGCCGCAGCCCCCGACACGCTCAGATCGCTGAAATGGATGACCTGGCTGCCCGGGGCATTGTGCGGTTTTCCGGCGAACCAGATACGCCCGCTGATCGCTGGCAGTAGTCCATAGCGGTGTTTGACCAGGATATCTGAGCCAACCGCAATGCGCCCGTTCGATGCGCCATAGACTTCGATATTGGCAAAGCTGGCGTCGACCGCGCCAAGCTCCGGCAGATTGAACGGCCGCGTCGCCCGTTTGCCCAAGGCCTGTGTGATGACCGGCACCAACTCGGCATAATCGGCGACGACCGGCACAAACATTTTCGCCAGGCCATCGGCCGCAGGGGCCTGGGTCATATCGGGCAAAGCCGCCGGGACCGGGTCGGCCGGTCGTGGACCAACTACGGCCTGGGTCAGCGCATCCAGCCCCAGCCGGATATGCATGCGATTTCCGACAATCGAATATCCGCCATACGACAGGCTTTGCGGCACGACCCGCATCCACACTTGCGGGTCACGATCGTTCAGCTTGATCACGGCAAAACCATGCTGCCACAGACCATCAATCTGCGCACGCAAATCCAGCCCGGCCAGGGCTGAGGCAATTTGCGCTCCAATCCGGCGATCATCGGTTTCAGCCGCGGGTCCGCTTTGTCGGTAAAAGTGATACGCTGGCCCAGCAGCATGATCGCGGGCGGGCCGGTCCGGTCATAGCTGAGCGCGACGGTGCCGCTGGCCTTCCAGTCGGGCGCAATCGAC
>JAYTHT010000184.1:0-1493 GCA_043732365.1 Novosphingobium sp.
AAATGCGCGTCGCCGGCTGCTTCCAGGCCATGCGAATGGATCGCGGGCACATTCTGGCGGATCTGGGTGGTGGCGTTGACCGTGATATTGGCGATCGCATTGTCGATTTTGTTGTCAAACCCGGTCAGGCTCAGCTTCACGCCTTTGAACGCGCGCCAGTCCAGGCCGCCTTCGTAACCGCGCAACTGTTCGTTGACGAGGTTGGGATTGGCCCGCGTCGTCACCGGAAACACTGCAAAGCTGCGGTACAATTCGTTCAGCGTCGGCTGGCGCATCCCCGAATAGGCCGACCCGCGCAGATCGATCGCGCCCGTCGCATGGATCAGCGCGCCACCACGGAAGGACCCGTTCCAACCTGACCGGTCGGGATATGCGGTGTTGACCAGCGGCACCCCGGCCAGCGTCGAAGTCCGGTAATGACCATCGCGGATTATCCAGTGATCGGCGCGGCCCCCGGCGGTCAGTTGCAGCGCGGCCAGCGTCCACGCGTCTTCGCCATACAGCCCCAGATCATCGTTCGTTCCCCCTTCGCGGCGATGGCTGTTGACCAGGCCCCGGGTATACAGGTCTTCGTCTTCGTACCCGGTCACTTCGCGCCAGTCGGTGCCCAGCCGAAGGACATGCGCCTTGCCCAGCGGGGGGCGGATTTCGATCTTGCCGCCAATGCCGCTCGATGGCGTGTCGCGCTGGTTATCGACGGGCAGATAAGTCGACGAACTGAGCACCAGGCTGTTGAAATTGCGCAATTGGCCATAAGCCAGCACCTCGAATTGCCAATGCCCGCGTCCGACCAGCCGCAGCGATCCGTCTTCGCCGCTGATACCCGTCAACGCTTTGGCAAAGCGCAAGGTCTGGGCGTCACCGAATGCCGCGATCCGGCTTTGCAATTCGATGTCGGGCGCAACGTGCGTCACTGTGCGCAACGCCAGTGACCAGCTTTCATAGCGCGCCTTGGCGCTGACGGGGACGCGCTGGCTGACGGGGGTGGTCCAAAATCCGGGGCCGCGATCCCATTGGCCCGACAGCACGGCAAACCCGTCGCCCAATCCGGGGGCAATGCCCGCCTCAACGCTCGTATCGCCGCGATCGTCGACCAGCGCCTCGCCGGTAACCAGGTTGCGATCGTTTGCACCCGCGCTCATCATGTCAATCGTGCCCGCCACCGCGCCCGATCCGAATGCGCCGCTGCCCCCGCCGTGGATTACGCGGATGTCGGCGATCTGGGCCGGGTTGATTGCGGTCAGCGGGATCGAGCCAAAGAACGGATCGGCCTGCGGTACACCATCGAGCAGCACCAGCGTACGGCTGGCTGCATTGCCGCCGAGCGCGCGCAACGTAAAACCATCGGCCGACGGATTGGCCGACCGGCTGTCGGACCGGCGAAACAGTTGCAAGCCGGCGACATCGGCCAGCGCATCTTCCAATCGGCCCGAAGGCACTTGCCCGATTCGCGCGGCATCGATGGTTGAAACAAGAAAGGCCGGACCGGCGGG
>JAYTHT010000185.1:0-15777 GCA_043732365.1 Novosphingobium sp.
GCGTTGTAGGCCGCAATGACTTTGGGCAGCAGGCCCTGGGTCGCCGGTTTGTCGCGCAACATCGCCAGATAGGCCTGACCAAACGCCAGATTGACATCAGGCAATTCCAACTGGGTGTCGCGCCCGCTCATTGCCGGATTATACCGCACCAACAGGCGTGCGGTACCGGGTAGAACTTGCATCAGCCCGCGTGCGCCCGCAGGACTGGTGACTTCAGTGCGAAAATTGGATTCCTGCAACGTATGCGCAAACAACAGCGCGGGATCGACTTTCCAGCCATTGGCCGGGACCCATTTGGGCGCGGGATACCGCGCCGCCTCGTCGGCATGCGCCCCCGCCGGGGCGTTGCTGGCCATCCACAATTGCGTTGCGGGCAGGCCAAGATCGCGCGCGAGGCGTGACAGGGGGGCGTAAAGCGTGGGATCGCCGATCCGCGCCTGATAGCGCAGGACCTGGTCGGCCAGGCCATCGGCGCCGATATCGGCCAGTTGCACAACCAGCCGGACATTGGCTATCGCGCGCAGTTTCTGCCAGTCGTCGGTGCTGAAATCAGGCGTCGCGGCGGCGGCGGTTTCGCGCAGGCCGAGTGCTTCGGCAGCCATCATGCCATACAAGGTATCGTGCGCGCCCGCTGCGGCGCGCAATGCAGGGACCACCTTTTGCGGTTCACGCGCGCGCAACCAGGCGCGTGCGACCCAGAAATTGCCCGCCGAGGCCAATTCCGGATTTTGGGTCATCCCGGCAGACCGTGCAAAGCATCCCGCCGCCGCCGGATAATCGCCCAGCCGCCATGCGGCGAGGCCAGCAGTCCACATGGCCTCTGCCACCCAAGGCCCGCTGCCACCGTCGAAAGCGGACAGCGCGACCGTGCGCGCGGTCACATCGTCGTTGTTGATATAAAATGCCCAGCCGATTTTCTGGCGCCATTCAGCGCGTGCATCGCTGGACAAAGTTGCATCGATGCCGTCGAGCAACATGCGTGCGCCGATCGGGTCATCGGCCTTGATCCGCGCTTCGATCGCGCTGGATACGCTGTCGGGCATTGTCCCATCGGCGGTGCGATGCGGCTTTGCCCGGCGCGCCAGGGCAGGCTGTGAAAACAGCTGTTGGGCATCGCGCGGTGTGGGGGCCAGGGTGATGGCCAGGTTGGTGGGCAATGTGGTCGCGCCGCGCTTGATCGCCAGCCGCGTTAATGCGTCGGACCACGGCAGATCGGGCGCCGCTGCGATCAGATCGGTCAGTGGCTGCAATTCGGCGCGCGGAGAGCCTGCGGCGAGAAACATTTGTGCACGCGCGACTGGATGAAGCGGGCCGTCGGTGCGCTTGTCCAGCAATTGGCGCGCGCCGGTCCAATCCTGTTTGGCGAGTGCGGCAAACACCTGGCGGTAATAATCGCGATCGTCCTGGGTCAGCAGGGTGGGCACAGCAGTGCGATCGGCGCGATTGCGGAAATACTCGGCGGCGGCCGAACTGGCGTGCGCGGGCAGGGCCGGGCCACAACCCAGCCCGGCGGCCAGCGCGGTTGTCAGCGCAGTTGTCAGCGCATGGGCCCGTACCCCGTTGCCGCGCATGGACGTCACGCGCGGCTATTCCGCTTTGTTGTCACAAACTGCCGTTCCACCAGAATTCCCATTTGGATAAGCGCCAATTCATTCAGGCTGGCATCCAGTCGAGCCAGCGATTCCACAGTGCGGCCTTTAACGCCGGGCGCGCCACGATCGTTTCCAGATCATACGCGGTCAACGATGGGACAATTGCGCCACTATGGTTGACGAACGGTAAAAGCATCGGGTTATTCGTTGAGCCGTTGCCCAGCAGCGTTGAAATACCGTTTTGGCCAAACACCATGACCCTTTGCGGTCGTACCAGCCCGATATGGTGCGCCAGCAACTGGCCCAGACCCTGTTCTGCCAATGCGGCCCAGTCGGGCGCAGCGATTCGTGCAGGGCACGCAGCGGCGCAATAGACGGCGGCGCGGGTCAGCCCGGCGGCGGCCAGAAACCCATCGAGCAGACGGCCAGCGGGTCCCGACAACAGCGTTTCGCGATCGTGTGCCTCTGGCATTGGGACGACCACCATCAACGCGGGGTTTGGCGGGCCGCGGGGCGCAATGCGCCCCGCGCCAAACGCGCCCAGCGCGGGCTCGGTCGTCCACCATGTTGAAAATTCGGCCAATTCGGCGGGCCATGCCTGGGGCCCGCCGGCAATTGCCACCGGTGCCGGGGCGGCTGTCGCTGCCAGTGGTGCTGACTTTGCAGGCACGGTCGGGCCGGGCACCGCCAGCCAGTCCTGCGGTGCGTCGGCAAAGTCACCATCGACCCCGGCGTCGCGCCACCAGGCGATCGCGGCAACGATTGCCTCTGCAATGGCCGGCCCGCCAAGCGCGGTCGGCACGCTTGCCCCTGCGGTGAATTGCGAAATCGGTGGAACCATGTAAGCGGTATTGACGTTGGTCGAGACAGCTTTCAAGGCGAACATACCATTTAGTCAGGCACTAATTGGCACTATCTTTGGCAATCACGCGTCACAGCGGGACGGAGCGGCGAATGAGCGAACGGGAATCGATGCCCTATGATGTGGTTATCGTCGGCGGTGGGCCGGCGGGGCTGGGGGCGGCGATCCGGCTGAAACAGGTCAATCCCGACCTTTCGGTCTGTGTCCTTGAAAAAGGGTCTGAAATCGGCGCGCATATCCTGTCGGGTGCGGTGGTCGATCCGCGCGCCCTGGACGAATTGCTGCCGGAATGGCGCGAACAGGGCTGTTCGCTGGCCGATGTGCCGGTCACGGACAACTTGCACTGGGTGATGACGCGCACCGGCAAAGTCGCGCTGCCGCATTGGCCGATGCCTCCGTTCATGTCGAACCACGGCAATTATACCGGCAGCCTGGGCAATCTGTGCCGCTGGCTGGCGGAACAGGCGGGCGAACTGGGCGTCGAAATTTTTCCCGGGTTTGCCGCGGCCGAAGTGCTGTTTGACGACAGCGGTGCGGTGATGGGCGTTGCCACCGGCGACATGGGCATTGGCAAGGACGGCAAGAAAAAGGCCGATTATCAGCCGGGCATGGAATTGCATGCCAAATACACGCTGTTTGCCGAAGGCGCGCGCGGGTCGCTGACCAAAAGCCTGAGAGCGCGTTTCGATCTGGAACGCGATTGCCAGCCGCAAGTCTATGGCATCGGCATCAAGGAATTGTGGGATATCGAACCGCAGAATCATGTCCCGGGCCGTGTGATCCACACGCAGGGCTGGCCACTGTCGGAATCCAATTCGTGGGGTGGCGGGTTTCTGTATCATCAGGCGAACAACCAGGTCGCACTGGGGTTTGTCACCGCGCTCGATTACGCCAATCCGTATGTTTATCCGTACGAAGAGTTCCAGCGCTGGAAACTGCATCCGGGAATCGCCGCCATTCTGAAAGGCGGGCGCCGCGTGTCCTATGGCGCGCGTGCGATCAACGAAGGAGGCTGGCAATCGGTGCCGCGTCTGGCGTTCCCGGGCGGTGCGCTGATCGGGTGTAGCGCAGGCTTCGTCAATGTGCCGCGCATCAAGGGCAGCCACACCGCGATGAAATCGGGGATGCTCGCCGCCGAAGCGATCAGCGCCGCGATCGCCGCCGGACGCGAACACGATGCGCTGGACGAATACGACACCGCCGTGCGCGAAAGCTGGATCGCCAAGGAATTGAAACTGGTCCAGAACGCGCAACCGCTGATCGCCAAATTCGGCGGTTCGCTGGGCACTATTCTGGCTGGAATGGACATGTGGGCGCGCGTTCTGCGGGTCAATCCGTTCAAGGCGATGCGCCACCACACCGATGCCGAAGCGACGCAGCGCGCCGATTTGTACGAGCCGATCGTCTATCCCAAGGCCGATGGCGTGCTGACGTTCGACCGGCTGACCAATCTCGCCTATTCGTACACCAACCACGCCGAAGATCAGCCGTGCCACCTCGTCCTCGCCGATCCCGACGTGCCGGTCGAAATCAATCTGCGGCTCTATGCCGGGCCAGAGGCGCGCTATTGCCCGGCCGGGGTTTATGAATTTGTCGGGGTCGAGGACGGCAATCCGTATTTGCAGATCAACGCGCAAAACTGCGTTCACTGCAAAACGTGCGACATCAAGGACAAGACCCAGAACATCACCTGGGTCACCCCCGAAGGTGGCGGCGGGCCCAATTACCCCAATATGTGATCGGGGATGCCTGCCGACCCCCTTTGCGAAATCGCCCCTCTGCGCGAAACCGCTTATGCCAAAATCAATCTGGCGCTGCATGTTCGCAGCCGCCGGGCCGATGGCTATCACGACCTGGAAACGGTGTTCGCGTTTGTCGACGCGGGCGATTTCCTGTCGGCACAACTGGCTAACGAGTTTGCGTTGACCGTAACCGGGCCGTTCGCGGGCGATCTGGCTGGCGAAACTGACAATCTTGTGCTGCGCGCGGCACGGGCTTTGGCGCGCGCAGGCGGCGTCACATCGGCGCTGGCGTTCACGCTGGACAAGCGCCTGCCGGTGGCGGCGGGCATCGGGGGCGGGTCGGCGGATGCCGGGGCGGCCATACGCCTGGCGCAACGGATCTGGGGTTGCGATGTGGGCACAACGCATCTGACGCACTTGGGCGCGGATGTTCCGGCTTGCGTGGCATCACGAACGTGTTTCGGTTCGGGTGTGGGCGACCGGTTGGCGGATCTCGCTCTGCCCGGGCTTGCCGGCGCGCCGGTGCTGTTGGTCAATCCGCGCGTGGCGTGTCCGACCGGACCGGTTTTTCGGCTGTGGAATGGCGTCGATCATGGGCCGCTCGATCCGGCGAACTGGCAAACCGCGCGCAATGATCTGGAACTACCCGCCATTGCGCTGGTGCCCGAAATTGGCGCAGTTCTGCTTGCGTTGCGCCAGACCGGGGCGAACGTGACGCGCATGTCGGGCTCTGGCGCGACATGCTTTGCGATATATGACGATACCGGCCAGCGTGACCGTGCCGCACGCCAGATCGCTGACCGGCAACCCGATTGGTGGACATTGAGTGGAGCCTTGCGATGAGTGAAGCCTATCTTTTGATCGGCGATACCACGCCGGGCGGCATCCTGATCGAGGCCGATCATGCCTCTGCACGGGTGCCCGATGACATCAATCTTGGCATCGATCCCGCGCTGTTGCATGTCCACATCGCGATCGACATCGGCGTGGCGCAGATCGCCGAATTGATGGTCCGGCAGCCCGGATTTGCCGCGTTCATAGGCAATGTCAGCCGCCTGGTTTGCGATTTCAACCGCGACGACATCGGACCAAGCGTCGCACCGGGGGTCAGCGATGGCCATGCGGTGCCCGGCAATGCGCTCGATCAAACCGGGTATGACGCGCGATTGGACCGCTTTTATCGGCCCTATCATGCAGCGCTCGCCAATCTGGTCGAACGCATGCGGCCCTCGCTGATCCTGTCGCTGCACAGTTTTACGCCGCGGCTGGCCAGCCGACCAAACGAACAACGCCCTTGGCATATCGGTATCTTGTACAATCAGGACCGGCGCGGCGCGATGCTGGCGCTTGATGTGCTGCGCCGCGAACCGGGCCTCGTCGTCGGCGATCAGCAGCCGTATTCGGGCACCGAGTTGAACACGACGATGGACCGCCATGCCGAAGCCCATGGCATAATGTACGTGGGGGTCGAAATCCGCCAGGATCTGATCGGCGATGGCGTGGGGCAGGCGCAATGGGCCGACCGGATGGGACGACTGTGTCGCTCTGTGCTTTCCATGCATGCTGCGCTCGGCTAGGTCCGCCGGCCTTACCTTGGCAATGTTCCGGAGTCGTACCCAATGCCGCCCTATCGTTCGCGCACCACCACCCACGGCCGCAATATGGCCGGCGCACGCGGCCTGTGGCGCGCAACTGGGATGAAAGATGGCGATTTTGGCAAGCCGATCATCGCGGTCGTCAATTCGTTTACCCAATTCGTGCCGGGGCATGTCCATCTGAAGGACCTGGGCCAACTGGTTGCCGGCGAAATTGCCGCGGCAGGCGGCGTGGCCAAGGAATTCAATACGATCGCGGTCGATGACGGTATCGCAATGGGCCACGACGGCATGTTGTATTCGCTGCCCAGCCGCGACCTGATCGCCGACAGCGTTGAATACATGGTCAATGCCCATTGCGCCGATGCGATGGTGTGCATTTCCAATTGCGACAAGATCACGCCTGGAATGTTGATGGCCGCACTGCGCATCAATATTCCGGTGGTATTTGTATCAGGTGGCCCGATGGAGGCCGGAAAAATCATGCTGCGCGGAAAGGAAACCGCGCTCGACCTGGTCGACGCGATGGTCGCCGCCGCCGACGAAAGCTATACCGACGAAGAGGTCGCTTCGATTGAACGGTCGGCCTGCCCGACTTGCGGATCGTGCAGCGGCATGTTTACAGCCAATTCGATGAATTGCCTGACCGAAGCCCTGGGCCTCAGCCTGCCCGGCAACGGCTCGGTGCTGGCAACGCATGCCGATCGCGAACGCCTCTTCCGCGAAGCCGGTCGCGTGGTCGTCGATCTGGCGCGCCGCTGGTACGAACAGGACGATGACACCGCATTGCCGCGTACGATCGCCAGCTTTGCCGCGTTTGAAAACGCGATGAGCGTCGATATCGCGATGGGCGGATCGACCAACACTGTGCTCCATCTGCTCGCCGCCGCGCACGAGGGCGAAATTGATTTCACCATGGCCGATATCGACCGCCTGTCGCGCGGCGTGCCGTGCCTGTCGAAAGTCGCCCCGGTCAAAGCCGACGTGCATATGGAAGACATTCACCGCGCCGGCGGGATCATGTCGATCGTGGGCGAACTGGAACGCGGCGGGCTGATCAACGCTGATCTGCCGACGGTTCACAGCCGCACGATGCGCGATGCGCTAGAGCATTGGGATATCGGGCGCACGACGTCCGCACAGGCGCAGGAATTCTATCGCGCGGCGCCGGGCGGGGTGCCCACCCAAGTCGCGTTCAGCCAGAATCGCCGGTGGAAAGAGCTGGATCTGGACCGTGTGAACGGGGTGATCCGCAATGTCGAAAATGCGTTTTCCATGGATGGCGGGCTGGCCGTGTTGAGTGGCAATATCGCGCCCGATGGCTGCATTGTGAAAACCGCGGGCGTTGACGATGCCAATCTGGTGTTTACCGGCCCGGCAATCGTGTTCGAAAGCCAGGACGCGGCCGTTACCGGTATTTTGACGGGCCAGGTTGTCGCAGGCGATGTTGTTGTGATCCGCTATGAAGGACCACGCGGCGGACCCGGCATGCAGGAAATGCTGTATCCGACCAGCTATCTGAAATCAAAGGGGCTGGGCAAGGCCTGCGCGCTGATCACCGACGGCCGGTTTTCGGGCGGCACTTCGGGCCTGTCGATCGGGCATGTATCCCCCGAAGCGGCCGAAGGCGGCACCATCGGCCTGGTCGAAAACGGCGATGTGATCCACATCGACATTCCCAATCGCACGATCCGGTTGGCCATCAGCGAAAATGTGCTGGCAACACGCCGTGCCGCAATGGATGCCAAAGGCGATGCCGGGTGGATGCCCGCCAAGCCACGCCCGCGCAAAGTTTCGGTCGCGTTGCAGGCTTATGCGGCGCTCGCGACCAGCGCCGCGCGCGGTGCCGTACGCGATCTGGCGCAATTGAAGAAATATCGCTGATATCTCATGCGCGCCATACCGGTCCTGATCGCGCTGCTGTTACTCGCCGGTTGCGGGCGCCCGGTGGGTGATCCCGAGCCCGAGATGCGCAAGATCGACTGCGCGCTGAACGGTGCAACCGCATTTGCCGCACAATGTCAGGTCGAACAACTGGGTGTCACGCTGATCGTGCACGAACCGGGCGGCGCGTTCCGGCGCTTTCGCAAAGTCGATGACGGGCGCGGTGTGGCGGTCGCCGACGGTATGGAAGATGGCCATGTCGCATGGATCACCCCCGGCCTGCTCGAAGTCACGGTGGGGGCCGATCGGTATCGCTTTCCGGCCAAAGTGAAACCTGATGCCCCGAGGTCATAGCCGCGCTTTGCCGCAGGTTTTGACCGTTGCGCAAATGCGCGCGGCAGAGGCAGGGTTGATCGCAGGTGGCGCCACCGTCGAAAGCCTGATGGGCCTGGCCGGGGCGGGTGCCGGCGAATATGTCCATCGCATTGCCGCCACGCGCAAAGCGACGGTCCTGTGCGGGCCAGGCAACAATGGCGGCGATGGCTATGTCATTGCGCAGCATCTGTTTGCGCTGGACGTGCCGGTGCGGGTGATTGCGGCCTTGCCGCCAAAAACCCCCGCCGCAATGGCCGCGCGCGCGGCGTTTGGCGGCGAAGTCACGGACGGCTTACCCGCGAAACTGCCACACGGCGATGTTTTCGTCGATTGTCTGTTCGGCAGCGGGCTGACGCGCGCGGTGGACAATGCATTGTTCGGCATGTTGATCGCGCTATGCGATCGCCACCATCACCGCATCGCGATCGATATGCCTAGCGGCATCGACAGCGATCGCGGCGCGGTGTTGAATCCCGAATTGCCGGCTTTTGACCTGACGATTGCGCTCGGCGCGTGGAAACACGCGCATTTTGCGATGCCGGCGGCGGCTTTGATGGGCGATCTGCGACTGGTGGATATCGGCTGCGCAGCCCAGCCGGATGCGGCGCAGCTGTTGCAAAGGCCGTATCTGGGCGCACCGGCGCCCGATGCACACAAGTACACGCGCGGATTGTTGACGATTGTCGGCGGGGCGATGCCCGGCGCCAGTCTGTTGTCGGCCAGCGCGGCACGGCATGCCGGGGCGGGATATGTGCGTCTGATCGTGGGGGCTGATCCGGGGCCGGTGCCGCATGATCTGGTGGTCGTGCATGATACTCCGGAACAGGTGCTGGGCGACAAACGGATCGCGGCGGTGCTGGTCGGGCCCGGATTGGGGCGTGATGGTACGGCGCGTGAACGGCTGCGTGCGGCAATGGCGGCGGGCTTTCCCACGGTTGTCGATGCCGATGCGTTGATGCTGTTGCGCCAGGGACAGATCACCGGCGCAGCCACGGTGCTGACCCCGCACGCAGGGGAACTGGCTGCGCTCGAACGCGCATTCGGATTGCGCGGAGATGGGCTGAAACGGGACCGGGCGGTGGCATTGGCGGCCGCGAGCGGCGCCGTCGTCGTGGCCAAAGGGCCCGACACGGTGATTGCCGCGCCCGACGGCCGGTTGATCGTCGCGCCGCGCGCATCGCCGTGGCTGTCGGTGGCCGGAACCGGCGATGTGTTGGCCGGGATCGTGGCGAGCCGCCTGGCCGTGCATCACGACCCGGCGCGCGCTGCCGCCGAAGGTGTGTGGCTGCATGGCGAGGCGGCGCAGATCGCCGGGCCTGCCTTTGCCGCCACAGACCTTGCCGAAGCGGTGCATTTGGCCGTACGGGGCGCCGTATGACAGATTCAGGCCATATGCCCCATTCAGGATTGATCGTGCGCGTCGCTGCCAAAGGCGACGGCGCCACCGCCGATGGCCGATACATGCCACTGGCCGCGCCGGGCGATACGATCGAGGCGGATGGCACCCTGACCAAAGGGCCCGACCATGCCGAGCCCGTTTGCCGCCATTTTCCGGCGTGCGGATCGTGCCAGTTGCAACATTTGTCGGACCGGGCCCTGGCCGCTTATGTCACCGATCGCGTGGCGGGCGCCGCACTCGGGCAAGGGTTTGACCCCGGCATTGTCCCAGCGGCGCATGTTTCACCGGCTGGTGCGCGGCGGCGCGTGTCGTTGCATGCTCAGGCGATTGGCATGCGCGTGGTCATCGGATTTCGCGAGCAGGGTTCGCACAAGATCATCGATCTGCGCCAATGCGCGGTGATGGCGCCCGCGCTGTTTGCACTGGTTGCGCCTTTGCGCGACATGTTTGGCGCGCGTGCGGATCGCAAATTGTCGGTCGATGTCGAATTGACGCTGGTGGATCAGGGCGTGTCGCTGTCGCTGACGGGCTACGAGGCCACAGGTTTGGCTGCAATCGAAGCGATGCTGGATTTTGCACGCGACAATGCGCTCGCCCGGCTGACACTGGATAATGGATTGGGCCCCGAAACGATCTGGGAACCCGAACCGGCCACCATCACTTTTAGCGGCACCCCGGTCGCCGTGCCGCCGGGCACTTTTCTGCAAGCAACCGCCGATGGTGAAGCCGCGCTGGTCGATGCGGCGCGCGAATGGCTGGCGGGCGCAAAGACGGTTGTTGATCTGTTTTCCGGCCTTGGCACATTTGCCTTTGCGTTTGCTGCGACCGGCGCAAAAGTCCTGGCGGTAGAGGCGGCGCGCGATGCGCATCTGGCGTGCCAGTCGGCGGCCCGCATGCGCGGGCGCGCGGTCCATTCGCTCCACCGCGATCTGTTTCGTAACCCGCTGCGGGTCGAAGAACTCGACCGGTTTGAAGCCGCGCTGCTCGATCCGCCGCGTGCCGGCGCGCGCGAACAAGTCGAACAGATCGCCGCGTCAAAAGTGGCGCGGGTGGTCTATATCAGTTGCAACCCGGCCAGTTGGGCGCGCGATGCGGCGATGCTGATCGCGGGAGGCTATCGCCTTGCGGGTTTGCGCGCGGTCGGTCAGTTCCGCTGGTCAACACATGTCGAATTGGCGAGTTTTTTCGTCAGGAACTAACGAACAGTTCCCGCAAAACAGTCCGCAGCGGCACAGATCGCCAGGACAATCCAATCAGGTGCGGGTGAGTGTAATCAACTGATAGTAGCGCCCGGGGCCATGCGCAATGGCATGGACAAGTCCGTGCGTTGCGGCGAGGCGCCCGGCGAATTCCGACATCGCGTCGCGCGGACTGACATGGAACAGCGCGAGCCAGCGGCGCAACACGCCAGACAGGACGCGCGGCAGTTCGCCCAGATCGCCAAAATCAACGATGTGCAAGCGCCCGCCGGGGGCCAAGTGATTTGCCGCATGCGCCATCGCGCCTTGCCAATCGGGGATCATCGACAGCGCATAGGACAAAACGATGTGATCGAACCGGTCTTTTGCGAATATTCCGGCTGGATCAAACGAGGTGGCGTCACCAGCGGCCAATTCCGCGCGGGCTGCCAGCTTGACCCCCGCCAATTCGAGCATTTCGTGCGAAATATCGAGACCATACAACCGCACATCGGGGTATGCCGTCGCAATCCGGGCCAGATTGCGCCCCGTGCCACACCCCAATTCCAGCACGCTGGCACCGGGTTGCGCGCCCAGTTCGGCAATCAGCCGATCGCGCCCGAACAGGTAATATTTGCGTGTCAGGTCATAGACGTGTTTCTGGCGCCGATAGACCTGGTCCATCAACGCGCCATGGCTGGCCCCGCCGTTGCTTACGCCGTTGATTACGCCACTGCTCATGCCGTTTGCAGCGTATACAAATGTACCCCGCCATAAATCGATGACCGGTCGCGGCGGGTGTAATCGGCCGACGCATCCGCATGGTAAGTCCAGCGCGACAGGATTGCATCATCGACTCGCCCGGGCAACAGGCTGGGTTCTGCGGCTGTACGAAACAACACGCGGGCATCGGGGCGCGCGGTTCGGGTAATTTCGCGCCATAAATCGCCCAATTGCGCGTCGCTCATCCAGTCTTGCGCATCAAGCAGGACATAACGGTCGAGCGAGCATTCGGGCTCGCCCGCCAGATATTCAGTCAGGTTGGCATGGCGCACATCGACGCGGTCAACCCGCGCGCGCACATCGTCCCAGTTCGCCTTTTGCAGATACGGCGGCAGCGGGGCATCGGCGGCGCGACCATACCCACGCGAAAATGCCTGCCATGCGAAATAGTTGTCCTTGATCGCAAAATCGCAGGCGAGTTTTTCCAGCCGGCGGCGCAGCACTTGCGCCATCGGCTGATTGCCCGCCAGCGCTTCGAACTGCGCGGGCGGAATGCCCAGGCCGAACAGCGCGGCAGGCTGTCTGGTCAGCCAGCGGACGAATTTCTTGTCAAACACCGGCGCCAGTTGCGCTTCGAACACTTCGCGTTGCGCCGCGCGCGTTGGCGCCGACAGGATCACCGACAGGTCGATGCGATACAGCCGGGCCAGCAGATGCGCCATGCCGATAAACCCGCCGAGCAGTCCGCGTTTGTAGATGCCGTTGCGAAACCCCCCGATACGGCGACGCAAAGTCAGGTCGCGCCCTTCCCAATAGCGCCGCGTCGTTTCGTCGAGATAGGGCGCAACATAGGCGTGATAGGCAGCCAGGTTCGACGGGCGGTCGGCCTCGACAAAAAAGCGCCGGAAATGGGCATAATCGGGCAAGTACCGTGCCGATGCGAGCTTTAGATTACCCAGCGCCACATGCGCGGTGTTCAGATCGACCGCGAAGATCGCGGCGGGATCGGCGACCAGATACGACAAGACATTGCAGCCGCCGCTGGCAATCGCGACTATGCGGCTGTCGGGCCGGATCGCGAGCGCCTCCATATCGACATCGGGGTCTTCCCAGATTTGCGCATAGACCAGCCCGCGAAAGGCAAAGGCAAAGGCGTGATCGAGCATTTTGCAGGCAACGCCTGCGCCTTGGCGCACCACAGCTTTGGCGATCGGGGACTTGTCGTCTTCGGCTTGCGCCAGCTTCATCACCATCTGTAATAACCCTATGACTATAAGTTATAGGAGTTTTACGACTGTCTTGTTTCGGATTTGTGGCAGCCGCTTACTCGATCAGCACCGCTGCAAACGCGCGTGGATCGACATTGCCGCCCGACAGGATCACCGCCGTACGCCCGTCGCAAGCCACTTTGCCCGCCATCAGCGCGGCCAGCGCCGCCGCTCCGCCGGGCTCGATCACCAGATGCAGCGCCGCAAAGGCCAGCCGCTGTGCCGCGCGGATCTCTGCTTCTGTGACCACAACGCCAGTGACCTGCCGTTCGCGCAACACGGCAAAGTTGATCGGGAATGTCGCCATTGTCTGCAACGCATCACATGCGGTGCCTGGCGCATCGGCGGCAACGCCCACGATCGCGCCTTGGGCCAGGCTGCGGTTTACATCGTCCCAATGTTCGGGCTCGACCAGCACGATCTGCGCGTCGGGACAGGCCAGCGCCAGTCCCGAGGCGAGGCCACCACCGCCGCACGGACACACGATCCGCGTCGGCCCCCCGCAAGCGCGCCCCTCCATTTTTACCGCCATTTGCGCGGCCAGTTCGATGCCGACGCTGCCCTGGCCCTCGATCACCCAGGGGTCGCCGAACGCATGCACCAAAATGGCGCCCGACCTGGCAATCAGGTCGGCGGCAATGGCATCGCGCGAACCATTGCGCCGGTCATACAGGACAATGTCGGCACCCAATGCGCGCGTCGCGTCCAGTTTCACAGCGGGCGCGTCGGCAGGCATCACGATCGTGGCCGCAATGCCCAGCCGCGCCGCCGCCCACGCGACACCCTGGGCATGATTGCCGCTCGATACCGCAACCACGCCGCGTGCGCGTTCTTCGGCGCTCAGGTCGGTCAGGCGATGCCATGCGCCGCGAATCTTGAATGCACCGACCGGCTGCAGGCTTTCCACTTTGCACCACACGGTTGCCCCCCCAAACGTCAGACCGAGCGGTAGTACCAGCGGCAAAAGCGGGGTTGGTGGCAGCAATTGCGCGATTTTGGCGGCGGCGCGCACGATGCCGTCACGCGTTGGTTCACGAAAATCGGAATGGGGACTTGGGTTTGTCATCATGGTATCCTAAACGCCCGCTCCATTGCCTGTCGTGCGTCCAATTGCACACCCTCTATCTGTGTTTTCGGGAGAATCCCCATGGCCAAAGTTCTAGTCATCGGCGCTGGCGGCGTTGGTTCGGTTGCTGTCCACAAAATGGCCTTTAATCCCGGCATTTTCGGCGAGATTGCACTGGCCAGCCGGACCAAGTCAAAATGCGACGCGATTGCCGCCTCGGTCCTGATGCGGACCGGGATCGATATCGCGACATATCAGATCGATGCCGACGATGTGTCGGCGACGACCGCACTGTTACGGGAAGTCAATCCGGTGCTGGTGGTCAATCTGGCGCTGCCGTACCAGGATCTGGCGATCATGAACGCCTGCCTCGCCGCCGGGGTCAATTATATGGACACTGCCAATTACGAACCGCGCGATCAGGCCAAGTTCGAATATCAGTGGCAGTGGGATTATCACGACCGGTTCCGCGCGGCGGGCCTGACCGCGCTGCTCGGATCGGGATTTGACCCCGGCGTCACCAGCGTGTTTGCGATGTGGTTAAAGAAGCACAAGCTTGATACGATCCGCACGCTCGATATTCTCGACTGCAATGGCGGCGACCATGGCCAGGCGTTTGCGACCAATTTCAATCCAGAAATCAACATCCGCGAAGTGACCGCGCCAGCGCGCCACTGGCAGGACGGCGCGTGGATCGAAACCCCGCCGCTGAGCACAAAGCAAAGCTTTGACTTCGAAGCAGTCGGCCCCAAAAACATGTACATGATGTACCATGAAGAGCTGGAAAGCCTGGTCAGGTTCATCCCCGAAATGGAACGCGCGCGGTTCTGGATGACCTTTGGCGACGCTTATATCACGCATCTGACGGTGTTGCAGAATGTCGGCATGACGCGGATCGACCCGGTGATGTACGAGGGCCGGGAAATTATCCCGCTGCAATTCCTGAAAGCGGTGCTGCCCGAACCCGCCTCGCTGGGTCCGACGACCAAAGGCAAGACCAATATCGGTGACATCGCGACCGGCACCAGGGACGGCGCCGAGAAAACATTCTATATCTACAACATCTGCGACCATGAAGACGCCTATGCCGAAACCGGTAACCAGGCGGTCAGCTATACCACCGGCGTGCCCGCGATGATCGGTGCGGCGCTGCTGGTGCAGGGTATCTGGAGCGGCGCAGGCGTATTCAACATCGAACAGATGGACCCCGATCCGTTCATGGCGATGCTGAATGACCATGGCCTGCCGTGGCAGGTGAAGGAACTTGACGGGCCTCTGACGTTTTAAGGCGGTTGTGATGGAAACGCGCGCTGGTGATCCGGGGGCATTTGCCCATTTCGATTTGTCGCGAGTCGACAGTCCATCGTTTGTCGTCGATGCGGCGGCGCTGCGGCGCAATCTGGGCGTGCTGGCCGATATCCGCGACCGTAGCGGGATCAAGCTGCTGGCGGCGTTAAAGGCGTTCAGCATGTGGCGCGTTGCCCCGCTGATCTCGCGCCATCTGGATGGCGTGTGTACGTCGGGATTATGGGAGGCGAAGCTCGCCGCCGCGCATTATTCTGGTGAAATCGCGACATATAGCGCGGCATACAAGGCTGCGGATATGCCCGAGATTTGCCATGTTTCGGATCATATCATTTTCAATTCGCCGGGGCAGATCGCGCGGTTTGCCGATGTCCTGGCCGCGGCGCGGGTGCGCGGTGACACCTTTGACGTGGGCCTGCGGATCAATCCGCTATATGCGACCGGCGAAGTGCCGCGTTACGATCCGTGCGCGCCGCATTCGCGCCTGGGATTTCCGATCGACCAATTGTTGCCCGAACATCTGGACGGTGTCGACGGCGTGCACTTTCACACATTGTGCGAACAGGATTTTGCCCCGCTGCAACAGACCTGGGATGCGATCAAACCATTGTTGCAGCCGTATTTTGAACGCCTGTCGTGGCTGAATTTCGGCGGCGGACACCATGTTACTCGGGCCGATTATCAGCGCGATGACCTCGTCGAATTCCTGAAAGCGGTAAAGGCTGAAACGGGCTGCGAAATCTATCTGGAACCTGGCGAAGCGGTCGCGCTCGATGCCGGAATTCTGG
>JAYTHT010000186.1:0-5260 GCA_043732365.1 Novosphingobium sp.
GGCCACGCCCCGATCATCCAGCACGTGATTCCCGAAATCATCGATCGGGTAAACCGGTTTTTCGGTTATCGCGCCGTCGCCCAGGTCCGCATGCGGCAAGGTGCAGTTCAGGTACCGGGAACCAGAGAAATCAAGAAAGCGCCTCCATCATTCAAATCTGGCCCGATCGAATTGGGCGACAGTTTGCGCGACATCGGTGATCCCGAATTGCGCACGGTGCTGGAATCGCTCGCGCGCAGCCTTGACCTGATGAGCGGCAAACAGGGGTAGCCAGGGGTATGACAATGAATTTGAAGCATCTGGTTGCGGCGGTCATGACCGCAACTGTCGCGATCGCGGCAAACCCCGTGTCGGCCAAGCCTGTCGCCGCGCCGCATGTCGCCAACTGGAACGCGACGGTTACCCGGACAGCCAACGACGGCTATATCCTGGGCAATCCGGAGGCGACGCTGAAACTGACGGCGTATATCAGTTACACTTGCCCCCATTGCGCCGAGTTCGAGGGCGAGGCTTTTGCGCCTTTGACGATCGGCATGATCGGCCCGAACAAAGGCAGTTATGAAATCCGCCCGTTCCTGCGCAACGAAGTCGATGTCGCAGTGTCGTTGCTGGCCGAATGCGGGCCACCATCGAAATTCTTTGCCAACACCCAATTGCTGCTGCTGAAACAGACCCAATGGATGGCCCCGATCGGCAGCCTGAGCAATGCGCAAAAGGCGCGCTGGGAAAGCCCGGATTTCGGCATCAAAATGCGTGCCATTGCGTCCGACCTCGGGCTTTATGCGATCATGGACCGGCGCGGGTATGACCGGGCCGAACTCGACCGCTGTCTGGCCAACAAAGGCCTGGCCGATCGCATGGCAGCAGAAACCAAAACCGCGGTGGAAAAAGACTTTGTCCAGGGTACCCCGACGTTCCTGATCGATGGCGTGCCGCTGGCCGGCACGTATACGTGGGACGCGCTGAAACCGCAGCTCGACGCGCGTCTCAAGTAAGCCACACTTTCCCGTTTCCAGATTTCCACACTTAAAGCCGGACACGCCGCATGAAATCGATCCGCATACCTGTCGCCGCCGCGCTTTTGCTGGCCACACTTCCGCTCGCCTTCGGGCTGTCGGCTTGTGGCAAAAAGACCGATGCCGCCGCCGTGTCCGACACGGCACTGCCCAAAGTCGCGCCGCCTGTAGGCAAACAATGGTCCGATGTGATGACGGCGACCCCCGATGGCGGGACTCTGATGGGCAACCCCGATGCGCAGCTGAAACTGGTCGAATACGCCGCGCTATCGTGTTCGCACTGCGCTGCATTTGCGGCAGAAGGCTTTCCCCGTTTGCGCGATGAATATGTCAATTCTGGCCGGGTGAGCTACGAATTGCGGTATTTCATGCTCAATCCGCTGGATGTGCCTGCGGTGCTGCTGACAACCTGTGCCAACACCGCCGACACGGTGATCCCGATGTCCGAACAGTTCTGGGCATGGCAGCCGACAATGTTCGACAATCTGAAAGCGGCAGGTCAGAACGCGATGACCCAGGTCCAGGCCTTGCCCGCCAGCAAGCGCCCGGCGGCGATCGCGCGGATGACCGGGATGACCGATTTCTTTGCCCAGCACGGCATCGCCACCGATCAGGGTGCAACCTGCCTCGGCAATATTGCCAAGGCCTCTGCGCTGGCCAACGCGACCGACAAGGCGACCAAGGATTTCAATGTCCAGGGCACCCCGGCGTTCATCCTGAATGGTCGCAATCTCGATATGTCGTCGTGGGATGTGCTCGAACCGGTCCTGCAAAAAGCCGGCGCCAGATAGCCACCTGACCAGATAGACACCGAAAGCGGTGGGGGCCCATGCAGTTCAAACGGTTGCGACTGTCGGGCTTCAAAAGCTTTGTCGAGCCGGCAGACTTGCATATCGAGCCCGGGCTGACCGGCGTGGTCGGACCCAATGGCTGCGGCAAGTCCAACCTGCTCGAAGCGATCCGCTGGGTCATGGGCGAAAATTCAGCCAAAGCGATGCGCGGCGGCGGGATGGACGATGTCATCTTTGCAGGGACCGCGCGCCGCCCCGCGCGCGACTTTGCCGAAGTGACACTGAGCGCGATGACAGACGCATCAGGCGCAGGCGGATCAGGCGCGGATGATGCCGAAATGGAAGTCACCCGCCGCATCGAACGCGGCGCCGGCAGCGTCTATCGCCTGAACGGCCGCGACGTGCGCGCGCGCGATATCGCGCTGGTATTCGCCGATGCCGCGACCGGCGCGCACAGCCCCGCGCTGGTCAGCCAGGGACGCATCGCCGCGGTCATCGCCGCCAAACCCGCCGAACGCCGCGTGATGCTGGAGGATGCAGCGGGCATCGCCGGGCTCCACGTCCGGCGCCGCGAAGCCGAAACCCGGCTGCGCGCGACCGGAACCAATCTCAGCCGGCTGGACGATCTGGTCGCGGGCCTCGAAGCGCGCATTGGCGCCTTGCGTCGCCAGGCCCGCGCCGCCGACCACTATACCGCGCTGTCCGAACGCATCCGCATTGCCGAGGCATCGCTCGTCTTTGCCCGCTGGCGCGACGCCGCCGCCGCCGCAACCTCCGCCAAAGCCGCCCTGGCGCAAGCCGAAGCCGACGAAAGTGCCGCGCGCAACCATGCACAAACTGCCCAGGCCGCCCAGCACACCGCCGCCGCAACACTGTCGCAATCGCGCGAAACGGTATTTGACCGGCGCCAGGACATGGCCGCCCACACCCAGCGCATGACCGGGCTGGCAGTACAATTACAGGCCGCGCAAGATCGCCTGACCGACATCGACCGCCAGATCGCCCGGATCGTCCACGACCGTGATCAGGCCGACCGCGTGTCGCACGACGCAGCTCAGGCACAAGCCCGGCTGTGCGCAGATCTGGTCACGGCCGAAACCACGCTGAAAGACGAACAAGAGGCACGTCCCCACGCCCGGTCCGCGCGCGACCGCGCCGAAACCGACAGCCGCAGCGCCGAACTTGCGCTCGCCGCCGCAACCGCACAGCACGCCGGGATCGAGGCCGAATGGCGCGTGGCAGAGGCTGCGCTGGCAGCGGCGCGCCAACGCCTGGCGCGCATCGACGCCGATGCCGCGCGGATCGCCGCGCAAGTCGAAGCCCTGGCGCGCGAACCCGACCCGGCGCAACGCGTGGCCGAGGCCGAAACCGCACGCGACGCCGCCGCAACTGCGCTGGCCGGTGCCCGCGAGGCCCGCACCACTTTGACCGCGCGGCGCGAGGCCCTGACTGACATGCGCGACACGGCGGCGCAGGCGCTGGCCGCCGCACGCGCCGATGCGATCGGGACCGAACGCGAGGCTGATGCGCTGTCCCGCGACAAAGCCGCGCGCGACAAAATGGCGGCGCAAACCGGACCCACCGCGCTATCGGCAACCCGGATCACGCCCGGCTATGAACGCGCGCTCGCCGCCGTGCTGGGGCGCGATGCGACGGCCCCAACCGGCCCCGCGCCCGCGACATTCGAAGGTCGCCGGTGGACCGGGGCCACTGTGCCCGCATTGCTGCCCGACGCGCTGGCGCACCATGTAACCGCCGCGCCGCCCGAACTCGCCGCGCGGTTGGCGCTGGTGCGGGTGGTCGATGTGGATCGCAGCGAGGTTCTGGCGCCCGGCGAATGGCTGGTCACGCGCGCGGGACGCCTGCGCCGCTGGGACGGCTTTGTCGCGGCGGGCGAAGGCGCGGCGCAGGCCGCGTTGCTCGAAGCCCAAAACCGCCTGACCGAATTGCAGGCGCTGCTGCCGCCGCGCCGCGCCGCGCTGGCGGCAGCCACGGCCACCGACGTCGCCGCGCGCGCCGAACTGGCCCAGGTGCAGACCGAACTGGCCGCGACCGAACGCACGCTGGCCATGACCGCCGATGCCGAACGCGCCGCGTTGCGCGCGCTTGATGCGGCACAATCCGCCCAGGCCATGCGCAGCAATCGCGCCGACGAATTGGTCCGCGCGCGCGCCGACTGCGATCAACAACGCGGCCTTGCACAGGCCGAATCGACCGCCGCCGAAAGCCGCCATGCCGCCCTGCTCGACCCCGCCGCCGGGCGCGCGACACTTGGTGCGGCACAAACGCGCAACCAGACTTTGCGCGTGGTGTTACAAACCACCAGCGCCGCCCTGGCCAGTGCCGATCAGGCGGTCGCGGTCGGCCAGGAACGGTTGGCGGCGATGAAAAACGACGTCCGCAACTGGCAATCGCGCGCCAGCGAAGCCACACGTCGCCTGACCGAAATGGCCGCCCGCGCCGACGAATTGGCATCCGTACGCGCGATCCATGCGGTCAAACCCGATCTGTTTGCCGCCGAGATCGCTGCGGGCAGTGCGTTGCGCGACAAATTGGCCAACGACCTGTTGGCTGCCGAGCTCGTGCAAACCCAGGCCGAAACCGCATGCCACACCGCTGATGCGGGTTTGGCCCAGGCGGCCGAAACACTGGCTACGGCGCGAGAAACCCGCGCCGGGCATTCCGCGCGGGCCCAGAACGAAGACCAGCGCCGCATCGAAATGGCGGCGATTTCGGGTGAACGGTTTCAATGCCCGCCGCCGCTGTTGCCCACCCGGATCGGGTTTGCCGGCGACGATGTCGGGGCTGCTGGCGCGGTCAGCGCCGACCACGAACGATTGATGGCCGAACGCGAACGGTTGGGCCCGGTCAATCTGGTCGCCGCCGATGACTTGGCCGCTGCCGAGACCGAACACGGCTCGACGATCCACGACCGCGCCGAATTGGTCGAGGCGGTTGCCCGGTTGCGCGGATCGATCGGTGCGCTCAATCGCGAAGGGCGCGAACGGCTGCGCGCCGCATTCGAAGCCGTCGATGGCCATTTTCGCCGCCTGTTCGCGCGCCTGTTTGACGGCGGCGAAGCGCATCTGGCGTTTATCGACAGCGACGATCCGCTCGAAGCGGGGCTCGAAATCTTTGCCCAACCGCCGGGCAAACGCCTGCAATCGCTGACCCTGCTGTCGGGTGGAGAACAGGCGCTGACGGCCGTCGCGTTGATTTTTGCGCTGTTTTTGACCAACCCCGCGCCGATCTGCGTGCTCGACGAAGTCGACGCGCCGCTCGATGATGCCAATGTCGAAAGGTTCTGCGACATGCTCGACGCGATGGTCGGCGAAACGCTTACCCGCTATCTGATCGTCACGCACAACGCCGTGACGATGAGCCGGATGCACCGCCTGTTTGGCGTGACTATGGTCGAGCCGGGCGTTTCCCGGCTGGTCAGTGTCGATCTGG
>JAYTHT010000187.1:0-5255 GCA_043732365.1 Novosphingobium sp.
CGCGGATCAAAGTCGGGCGGGTTCAGCTTTTCGACCGGCACACCGACGCCGGGCCAGGCGGTCTATGACACGCTTAACGGTATCGCGTTCCGCCCCGAAGTGCTCAACGACTATGAAGTCGGGCTCAAAGCCAGCCTGCCGATGCATTCGAACCTGAACCTTGCTGCCTATTACTACGATTATCATAATTATCAGGCGTTTGCCCAAGTCGGGTATGTGCAGGAAATCCGCAACTTGCCGGCCAAGGCGAAAGGGATCGAGGCTGAATTCAACTCGAATCCGATCCCCGGCCTGACGCTCAAACTGACCGCGGCATGGGAAGAAAGCCATGTGCCCAACGTGTTGTTGCCCGATGGCGTGACCACGGTCACGCATGATTTACCGCAAGCGCCACATTGGTCGGGCGGTGCATTCGCGCGGTATGAGTTCCCGACTTCGGCCGGGCTGGCGAGCATTCAGGCAGACAGCCTGTACCAGTCGCACATGTGCTTTACCCTGCTGTGTGCGCCGGTTGAACAAGAAGCGGCCTACCACGTCGAAAACGCGCGGATCGGGTTTACCCCGAAGGGCACCAATGTCGATCTGGCGTTCTATGTTAACAACATTTTCGAACACGCCTATCGCGTCTATGCCTACGACGGCGCGCTCTATTCGGGCGCAACCCAGTCGGTCTATGGCAGGCCACGCACCTGGGGCGTGAACGTCCGCGTGCATTTCTGATCTGCACACGTGATGTGAACTAAATGCTGTGCCCCGGCCCGAATGGTGCCGGGGCACCAACCTTTTCCAGCTGTTGGCACCAACTTTTCCAACTATTGCCAAACGCATAAGACCGGCCAATACAACACATTTGCCCACCGGAGACTTGCCCAGATGACACCAACCAGGACCATTCGCAACCGGGTATTGGGGCTTGCCTTTACTCTCACGATGGGCGGCGCGCTGGCCACGGCGGGCACAGCATCGCTGGCGGGGCTCCCCGACACATCATCACTGAACTATCCCGTGGCGGCGGACCAATGGCCGCTGACCGGCGGGGACCAGTCGGGCACATGGTTTTCCGCGCTAACCGATATCAATGCCGGCAATGCCGGCCAGCTCGGCTTTGCCTGGGCCTATGAAATGGGCACCGAACGGGGTCAGGAGGCAACCCCGCTGGTGATCGATGGCGTGATGTATACCTCGGGCGTGTGGGGCATTGTCTATGCGCTCGATGCCACGACCGGAAAACTGCTGTGGCAATTTGACCCGGGCATCGATCCAACGTCTGCGCGCAATGCCTGTTGCGACACGGTCAATCGCGGCGTCGCCTATCGCGATGGCGTGGTGTTTGTCGCATCCGAAGACGGCAAGCTGCATGCGCTCGATGCCAAAACGGGGTCCGAGAAATGGACCGCAGATACCATCATCAACCGCAAGCAGGTCTATGCCTCGACCGGCGGTGTGATCCTGACCGGCGATGCGGTGGTCATCGGCAATTCGGGCGCCGACCTTGGCGATGGATCGTCGCGCGGCTATATTTCGGCATGGGATTTGAAAACCGGCAAATTCAAGTGGCGTTTTTTCACGGTTCCGCCCGCGCCGGATCAGCCATTTGAACACCCCGAACTGGAAATGGCCGCCAAATCATGGGGTCCGAACCGCGATGGCCGATACCAGAACGGCGGCGCGGTATGGGACGGGCTGTCGTATGACCCCCAGACCGACCAGATCGTGTTCGGAACCGCCAATGCTTCACCCTATTTGCGCGTGAAGCCTGGCGACAAACGCCATGACGATCTGTTCAATGCCTCGATCATCGCGGTCAATGCGCGCAGCGGGCGGATGAACTGGTATTACCAGGAAACCCCGGGTGACGCCTGGGACTATGACGCGGTGCAGAAATTCATCTTTGCCGACCTGCCGATTGGCGGCGAAAAACGCCGCGTGGTGATGCAGGCGTCAAAGAACGGGTTTTATTATTCGCTCGACCTGAAGACCGGCAAATTGCTCGCCGCCGATCCGTTTACGTATGTGAACTGGGCCAAAGGCGTCGATCTTGCGACCGGTCGGCCCAATTTTACCGAAGTCGCCGATTATTCGCACAAGCCCCAGAACGTCTATCCGTCGTGGGCTGGCGGCCACACCTGGAACCCGATGTCGTTCAGCCCAAAAACCGGGTTGGTCTATATTCCAACCCTCGATGTGCCCAATGTCATTTTCAATATGGCGGGCAATGGCGGCGTGCTGAGCCATGTCGAAGGGTTTTTCAACGCCGACGGGCTGATCCCCGATGAGACGTATGACGCGGCAGGCATGAAACGTCTGTTTGGCCCGCTGCCCGAAAAGACCGATCTGGCCAAAGAACGCCCCGGCATCAAAATGGTGCGCGAAATCCTGAAAGCGTGGGACCCGGTCACACGCAAAGTGGTTTGGAGCCAAGTCACATCCGAAGGCAATCGCGGTTATGACGGCGGTGTCATGTCGACTGCGGGCAATATCGTCGTGCAAGGACGCGGCGATGGCACGATCTGGGTTTATAATGCCACCACCGGTCAACCGATCAAGACGATCAAGACCGGCAGCCACATCATGGCCGCGCCGATGACGTACAAAATCGGCGGGGTGCAATATATCGCGGTCCAGGCAGGGTATGGCGGATCGGGCATCAGCTTTCCCATTCCGCCATCGAGCGCGGCCTATAAAAACATGAACACCAACCGCATTCTGGTGTTCAAGCTGGGCGGCGGTGCGGTGCCGCAGCCCGATGCGCGGGTCAATCCGTTCGATTATCCCGAACCGCCCAAATTCACCGCAAGTGCCGCGCAGATCGCGCATGGCGAAGAGAAATTTACCGAATACTGCACGCGCTGTCACGGATTTGGCCCCGGCGTCGCGCCCGATCTGTCGCGCCTGCCGCCCGAAGTCCACGATATGTTTGGCGACATCGTTCTGAAAGGCGCGCTAGCGTCGCTCGGCATGGCGCCGCTGAACGATGTGGTCAGTGAGACGGATGTCGCTGACATCCATCTCTATTTGCTCGATCAGCAAAAGCAGGGCTACGATGTCCAGCACAAGAAAACCGCCAGCAGGTAACGGCCCCGATAACTGCCCAAATAGCTGCCAATTAATTCAAGGATAAACATTTGTCGCACGACGCCACTCTCGCGCATTCGCTGAAGCCGCGCCATGTCACGATGATCTCGATCGGCGGGATTATCGGCGCAGGCATTTTCGTCGGATCGAGCGTGGCCATCCACATTGCCGGGCCGGCGGTGTTGATCAGCTATTTGCTGTGCGGCCTGCTGGTGTTTGTGATCATGCGGATGCTGGGCGAAATGGCGATGGCACGCCCCGGCATGGGATCGTTCACGGGCTATACCTCGCTTGGGCTGGGGCCCTGGGCCGGGTTCACCAATGCCTGGTTGTACTATTATTTCTGGATGATCACGATCGCGGTTGAGGCGATCGCTGGCGCCAACATGCTGATGCCGTTCATCGCGCCCCATATCGCAATGCCGATGTGGGCGCTGGCGGGACTGTTGATCGCGGTGATGACTGCGGTCAATCTGATGTCGGTCAAGACTTATGGCGAATTCGAATTCTGGTTCGCCAGCCTGAAAGTCGTGACAATCGTCGGCTTTATCGCGCTGGGTCTGGGCTATGTGTTCGGATTTGGTCCCGGGCTTGCCGCGCTGGCGGCACAATTCACCACGCATGGCGGCGCGATCCCAACGGGGATTGGCGCGGTGTTCCTTGCGATCCCGACGGTGATCTTTTCGATGATGGGCAGCGAAGTCGCAACCATCGCGGCGGTCGAAACCGAAGACCCTGCGCGCAATGTGGTGCGCGCCGGGCGCACCGTCGCGCTGCGCATCATGTTTTTCTACATCGGCTCGATCGCGGTCATTCAGGCGGTGCTGCCTTGGGATTCGGTCGTGCCGGGCGAATCGCCTTTCGTTGCTGCGCTGGGTCTGATCCATGTGCCCGGCGCGTCGGAAATTATCGGCGCGGTGATCTTTACCGCGATCGTGTCCTGCCTCAATTCGGCGATCTATGTCACGTCGCGGATGTTGTACGAAATGGCGCAACGCGGCGATGCCCCGGCGGTTTTTTCCCAGACATCGGCCACCAAAGTTCCTGCGAAGGGCATCATCGTTTCGGGCATTCTTGGTTTTGGCGTGGTTTTGACGTCGGTGCTGTCGCAAAATGGTCTGTTCGCGTTCCTGGTGCAATCATCGGGGGCGACGATCATGTGCGTCTATATGTTGATTGCATTTGCCCAGATCCAGTTGCGCCGGCGGCTGGAACGCACCGGCGAAGTGCTCAGCGTCAAAGTCTGGCTGTTCCCTGCGGTCAGCTATGCCGCCGTGGCCAGCATCCTGGCGGTGCTGGTGATGATGCTGTTTTCCGTCGACGAACGCATGGAAGTCATCCTGTCGGTTGCGGTCTTTGCCGCCTGTGTCATCGCCTATCAGGTCCGCGCCCGCCTCGGCAGCCCGGTCGTGACGATCACCGGCGCCGCCGTTTAGCAATTGTGCTTCGCTTGTCCTCCCCGTACCGCAGAGGATGACAGGAGAGTACCATGCGTGACGGGTTGATCGGGGCGATTGAGGCCGGCGGGACGAAGTTTATCTGCGCGCTGGCACGTGCCGACGGCGTTATTGTGGCGCGCGCGCGGATCGACACGCGCACTCCGGCGGAATGCTTTCCCGAAGTCACCGCGTTTTTTCAGGAAGCGAGCGCCAGTCACGGCGCGATCGGCGCGTTTGGCATTGCCAGCTTTGGCCCGATCGACATCGATCCCACTTCGCCCAATTACGGTACATTCACCACCACGCCAAAGCCGGGCTGGCAGGGCGCGCGGTTCCACGATGTGCTATCGCCATTTGGCGTGCCCTTTGTGGTCGATACCGATGTAAACGGCGCGGCGCTGGGTGAATGGCTGAACGGGGCGGGCCAGGGCGCGCGCACGCTCGCCTATACTACGATCGGCACCGGGGTCGGCACGGGCGTCCTGCGTGATGGTTGTTCGATGATGGGTTTTTCGCATTACGAAATGGGCCATATCCACCCCGCGCATGACCTGGCCGCCGACCCGTTTCCCGGCTGGTGCCCGTTTCATGGGGATTGCCTGGAAGGCCTGGTTGCCGGCCCCGCGATCATCCGGCGCTGGGGCACCAGCCTGGACCAGTTGATCGGCGATGCGGCAAAGATCGACCTGATCGCGGGTTATATCGCCGATCTTGCTGCGGATCTGGTGCTGATGCACATGC